>CALMAP010000339.1:0-4333 GCA_937859825.1 uncultured Terriglobus sp.
GTGGATGTGTATGTCCGCCGCATTCGCGAGAAGATTGAAGACGATGCAGAGGCTCCGCGATACCTGAAAACGATGCGGGGAGCGGGATATCGTTTCGAGCGAGGCGATCGCTGAGCCGGTCCGTGACACACTGGTTCTGTACCACCTGAGAGAGGTAATTGCGCCGTCCATCCATCTCGGTCGCCGCACTGATTGTGGTTTTCACGGTGGCTTCTGCCGCCTTTGCTCTGGGAGTGTACCTGCCCGGGAACCGAGCGGCTGCGTTGACCGGTGCGGTTGTGGCTGCCCTGATCGGCACCTTCCTGCTGTGGCGCCGCTTCCTCTCAGAAGGAAGATTGCTGGAGGCCATCGCTGCTGATCCTGCAGCGGGAAGCAGTCCCCCCCTTACCCCTGAATTTCTGGGGGTTCAACGCAGTTTGCAGAGGAGTAAAGATGCCCTCTCCGACCAGATCTCCGACCTCTATCAGAGTCGTCATCAGTTAGAGGTGCTGCTGGAAGGAATGCAGGACGGGGTCCTTGGCGTGGATGCGGCAGGCCGCGTCGCCTGGAGCAACAAGCAGATGGAGCAGGTAATGGAGATCCACGGCATGGGCGGTGCCATCCGCATCGGCCGTTCTCTGGCGCATACACTGCGTGATCCCATCGTGCTCGGCGCCGTGCGCGCAGCGGTGGACCAGCAGCTCGCCACGCAGGAGCGCACCGCGACGCTGCTTCCCGGGCGCATCTTTGATGTAAGTGCTTCGCCTCTTCTGGATGGCGGGGCTGTCGTGGTTTTGCACGATGTTACCCGTGCCGAGGCGGTTGAGCGGACGCAGCGCGAGTTCGTCGCCAATGTCTCGCATGAACTGCGCACACCACTGACGTCGATCCTTGGCTACGTGGAGACACTTCTCGATACGGAGCCGCTGCAAGCGCATGCCCGCGGCTACTTGGAGACCGTTCTAAAAAACGGCAATCGAATGAACCGGCTTACCGAAGACCTTCTGGTGCTCGCACGGGTAGAAGACATAAACCGCCGCATTCATCCCGAGCCGATCCCGGCAGATCTGCTGCTGGAAGAGGCGAGGCGGACCGCCGCAGGAACATTCCCGGAGTCGGAGGTAAGCTTCACCGTGGAGCGCACAACATGCACCCCCGTGCTGGCGGACGAATTAACGATACTTCAGGTGTTAGGGAACCTGATGGAAAACGCCGCCAAATACGGCGTACTTGAAGCGGGCAGCCATGCCCATGTGATCTTGAGCGCCGAAGAAATGGGGGAGCAGGTCGCGTTCCGCGTCAGGGACTTCGGTCCGGGCATCGCTTCGGAGCATCAGGCGCGCATCTTCGAGCGCTTTTATCGCGTCGATAAGGCGAGGTCACGCGAGAGTGGCGGGACCGGACTGGGGCTGGCCATTGCAAAACACCTGGTGGAAGAGCACGGAGGGGTGCTTACCGTGACGAGTGGATTGGGGCAGGGATCTGTTTTCCAATTCACGTTACCCGTTTCGCGTCAGAATGAGACTGCCCTTTCATCAGAGGCTGCGTACACAGAGGGCCTGGAGACGCGATGAGATCAGAACGTCACCGCCTGAAGCTCTTTCGTATGCTTCGTACCTGTGCCGTGGCGCTATTCGCCACGGGCGCAGTGCTGACTACCTCAGCCTGCAAGCATCGATCCGCAGCTTCGACAGGCCGCGCCGGCAGCATCAACGCCGCAGGCGCAAGCTTCCCCTATCCCTTGTATTCCGAATGGTTCTCACGTTTTGACAAAGAACATCCAGGCATTGAGATCAACTATCAGCCCATCGGTTCGGGTGGCGGTATTCGCCAGGTGAGTGACGGCATCCTGGATTTCGGGGCCAGCGATGGCCCCATGTCTGACGCGCAGATGGCTGCGTCCAAGGTCAAGGTGCTGCACGTGCCTACGGTGCTTGGGGCGGTGGTGCCGGTCTACAACCTGCCGCAAATCGGGGGAGAACTGAACTTCTCAGCCGGGACGATCGCCGGAATCTATCTGGGAACGATCGTCCGCTGGAACGACCCGCAGCTTGTACGCGACAATCCGGGTATTCCATTGCCCGAGCATGAGATCCTGCCCGTCTACCGTTCCGATGGTTCAGGAACAACCTTCGTTTTAACTGACTACCTGAGCAAAGCTTCGCAGGTGTGGCGAGACAGGATCGGCCGTGCGACCTCGGTAAAATGGCCGATCGGCATCGGCGAAAAGGGCAGTGAGGGTGTGAGCGGCATGGTGCGGCAGTCTCCGTACAGTTTCGGGTACGTGGAAATGAACTATGCCGCGCAGAACGGCATGAACTACGGACGCGTTCAAAACGCGGCCGGAGAATGGATCCGGGCCTCGACCGAGAATGTTGCAGCAGCGGCTGCGGCAGAGCAGGACAGCATTCCTGCTGACTTTCGCGTGTCCATCACGAATGCTTCCGGTGCCGGCGTCTACCCCATTACGTCATTCACCTGGCTGTTGATTCCCGTAACACCCAAATCCGCAACCAATGGACGGTATATCCGGAAGTTCCTGGAATGGATGCTGAAAGATGGGGAGGACCTTGCACCTTCGCTGCACTACGCACCATTGCCTGTACCGCTGCGGCAAAAAGTGTTGGCGAGCCTTACTGCGCTTCAATCCTGACCGTATCCTCCTGTCTGGATTGACTCTCTATTCACGCTGGAAGCATTACCCTGTTACAAGATGGCAACCGCCTCACCACCCCAGCCTGCGCAGGACAGCGAGACCTCACGGCCAGTAAGGCGACCGGCTTCGACGAGTCCTGTCCGCAGCTTCCTGCAGGCACGTGGCAGCGGTGCCGCAGGCGACCATGCCTTTGCTGTGACCGTGATGCTTTGTGCATGTTCGGTGCTGGCAGTGGTTGTCCTCGTGTTTGGTGTCTTGCTGGTCCATTCCCGGCTTAGTCTCCGTACACTCGGACTGCACTTTTTTTACAGCGGCGATTGGGATCCTGTGCATGGCAGCTTCGGGGCGCTGCCGTTTCTGTTTGGAACGCTGGCGACGTCTGCAATCGCACTGATCCTCGCTGTGCCGCTGGCGCTTGGTGTCGCCGTGTTCCTGACAGAGATGTGCCCGTTGCCGTTACGCACGCCGTTGTCCTTTTTGACAGAGCTGCTTGCCGCGATTCCTTCCGTCGTGTACGGCCTTTGGGCCATCGCCGTTCTGGTGCCATTGGTTCGCGACCGGATCGGCCCTCCGCTGCAACGCACGCTCGGATGGACCGGGTTCTTCCGTGGTCCTAACTTCGGCGTTGGACTGCTTACCGCTGGCATCGTGCTGGCCATTATGGTGTTGCCCGTCATTTCATCCATTACGCGCGACGTGATGCGCGCGGTGCCGGTCGCCCAGCGCGAAGCCGTGCTCGCACTTGGGGCCACACGGTGGGAGATGATACGTATCGGCGTGCTCAAGAATGCGCGGGCAGGTATCGTGGGTGCGGTGATCCTTGGACTGGGCCGCGCCCTCGGCGAAACCATGGCCGTGACTATGGTGATCGGGAATCATCCGGCGATCAGTCAATCCCTCTTCGCACCCTCGTATACGCTGGCCAGCGTCATCGCCAATGAGTTCGCCGAGGCAACCGGAGATCTCTACGTTAGCGCTTTGATCGAAATTGGACTTGCTCTCTTCCTGGTCACAATTGTGGTGAATGGTGTTGCGCGCGCGCTGGTCTGGGCGGTGACGCGAAACAGTGCCACCGGAGCACGCGCATGAGTCCACCGGTCTCGGTAAACGAAGTGCTGCATGCGCGGGAGAGACGACGCATTCAGACCGATCGTGTGTTTACCTTTCTGGCGATGTCCTGCACTGCGATTGTGGTGTTGCCGCTCTTTGCCGTGCTGATCTACCTGATCTACCGAGGCGCGTCCTCGCTGAGCGTGGCGTTTTTTACCCAGCTTCCTCGCCCGATTTCGCAGGGTGGCGGAGGTATGGCAAACTCCATTCTCGGCTCGGGGCTGATTCTGGGTGTGGCATCGCTCATGGGAATTCCTGTCGGCAACGGCGCAGGCGTTTACCTCGCGGAGTACGGCGCGGGAAGGCCCGTGGCGAACGCGGTGCGTTTTACCGCGGACATTCTCAACGGGGTGCCGTCGATTGTGATTGGGATTGCAGTGTACGTGCTGGTGGTCGTTCCGTCGCAGAGCTTCTCGGCTTTGGCCGGCGGTGTGGCGCTTGCCATCATGATGGTGCCCACGGTGACACGTACCACCGAAGAGATGCTTTCCACGGTGCCGCACTCGGTACGGGAAGCGGCGCTCGGCCTCGGGATACCGAAGTGGCGCACGACTCTTTCCGTCACGCTGCGGACGGCCTCTTCCGGCA
>CALMAP010000339.1:4343-5616 GCA_937859825.1 uncultured Terriglobus sp.
ATTATCACCGGGTGCATGCTTGCCTTCGCCCGCGTGGCTGGTGAGACAGCGCCATTACTTTTTACCGCATTCGGTTCGCAGTTCTGGCCGCACTCCCTTACGGAACAGACAGCAGCACTGCCATTGCAGATTTTCAATTACGCCATGAGTCCCTATGACGAGTGGCGACGACTGGCATGGGCAGGCGCGCTTGTACTTATCCTGCTCATCATGACGTCTGTAACACTGGTGCGGTACGTTGCCGCGCGGGGAACGCTTCGGAGAGGGAACTGAGTTGGGCGTCAGCATCCAGGTCGACAACCTGAACGCATGGTACGGCGAAACGCACACGCTGCAGGACATCAACCTGCAGATCACCGCGAACTCCGCAACAGCATTGATCGGGCCTTCCGGCTGCGGTAAGAGCACCTTCGTGCGCTGTCTGAATCGCATGCACGAGACCAATCCCGCAGCCCGGGCCGAGGGTGTTGTTCGTGTTGGCGGGATCGACATCTATCGCGATGCTTCTCCCGTGGAGGTACGGCGCAGGATCGGCATGGTTTTTCAACGACCCAATCCGTTCCCAACGATGTCGATTTATGACAACGTTGCGAGCGGCCTGAAGCTGAACGGCTTTCGCGACCGCGCCGCGCTGGACGAGATCGTCGAACGCTCATTAAAGCAAGCTGCTCTTTGGGATGAGGTCAAGAACGATTTGCGCAAGAAAAGTGGCGCGTCTCTTTCCGGTGGGCAGCAGCAGCGGCTCTGCATTGCGCGTGCGCTCGCCGTAAATCCTGAAGTGTTGCTGATGGACGAGCCCGCAAGCGCGCTGGACCCAGTCTCCACGTCGAAGATTGAAGACCTGATTTTCCAGTTGAAGGACGAGTACACGATCGTGATCGTGACGCACTCCATGCAGCAGGCGGCACGTGTTGCAGAGGAGACCGGCTTCTTTCTCTCCGGTAAGCTGGTCGAGTTCGGGCGTACCGACAAAATCTTTACCAACCCGAGCGACAAGCGCACGGAAGATTACATCACCGGGAGGTTCGGCTGATGCGGCTGCGATTTCACCAGTCCCTGGATGAATTGAAAGAGAAGCTGCTGATCATGGCGGGCTTCTCCGAGCAGGCAATCCAGCGTGCGATCGAGGCCTACCGCACCAAGGACATGTCGCTTGTGGAACTCGTGAGGCGCTCGGAGCCCGCAATCAACCGCATCGAGCGCGAGATCGATGCGGCAGCGCTCGATTTGCTCGCGATGGAACAGCCGATGGCTGTGGACCTGCGCTTCATTC
>CALMAP010000340.1:0-15155 GCA_937859825.1 uncultured Terriglobus sp.
TCGAGGCCTTTAGCTTTTTATGGAGGGAGCTGTTAGAGGCGGCCGCCGCTCAAGGGAGTGGAGGTGGTTCCCTCATGCGGCGGCCTCTCGGACCCGGAGCGGGTCTAGGAGTGACTTCAGGCTACGCCTCGCCCGGTGGTCCGCCAAGAGCTACGAGCGAAAAGAAATGGAAGCAGACGTTTTTTTGACATCACAGTCCCGTTCTGGGCCTGTGGCAAACCTTGCCGAACTCACTGCTGACCGTGTGGCAAGCGTTGACCGCCTCTCACCCCGGTTGGTATAACAAGAGGGTTGCTGCGGTCTTGATTACCCACTCCTTCTGTTCTGGACGCTGTTCTTCTGGCTGTTCTGCACGCAGAGTCCTGACGCAGCCTCATGGCCATTCATGCAAGACATTCTGAATCAACTTGGCGAACTTGTGCTCGGATCCATTCCGACCATCTGCCTGTTTTTCATCCTGCTGGCTGCCTACGCTGTTCTGGTCCGCGGGCCACTGGCAAAGGTGCTGGCAGACCGTCACGCGCGGACTGGGGGCGCGATGGACGAAGCACACAAAGCCATCGCAGCATCGGAAGCGAAGACCGCGGAGTACGAAAAGAAGCTGCGCGATGCGCGTGCAAAGATCTTTGAGGCCCGCGCTGCACGTCAGAAGCAGAGTGCGGATGCACGGGAGCAGGCCGTCGCTGCTGCGCGCAGCTCTGCCCAACAGCACATTGCCGCTGCGCGCAAAGCCGTGGAGCAGTCCGGTGCCGAGGCACGGCAGCAGATCGAGCAGGGTGCGGAAGCGCTCTCACAGCAGATCGTCGCCGCTATCCTACCAAACCGCTCCGCAGGGCAGACCGGAGCTCAGGCATGAAGATTTCGAAGTATCTCGCCTTCGCGCTTGCGGCGATCGTTCTCGCTGCTCCCGTTGTAGTGGTAGCGCAGGCGCCCGAGCCCGCTTCAGCCTCTACGGCGTCTGGGCAGCGTGCCGAGCCCGAGGCAAACAGCGCTCAGAAGAAGCAGGAAGCTGCAGAGGGCACTGAGGCATTCCGGCGTTCCCCTTCCGTTGTCAAGTTTGGCGGCATGCTCGGGATGAAGCCCGAGACAGCATCTTCTGCGTTTGAGTGGCTCAATTTTCTGGTGCTTGCATCTGCGATTCTTTACGCGCTCTTCAAGGCACTTCCAAAGCTCTTTCGCGGCCGCACCGAGGGCATTCAGAAGAACATCGTCGAGGCGCGTAGTGCGACGGAGCAGGCGAACCTGCGGCTCAAAGCCGTGGAGGACCGTCTCTCAAAGTTGGATGCGGAGATTGCTGCAATCCGCTCGGAATCGGAGCGCGACGCCGCAGAAGAAGAGGCGCGCGTGAAGCAGCAGATCGAAGAGGAGACGCGCCGCATCCGCGACACTGCGGAGCAGGAAATTGCGGCCGCTTCCTCGCAGGCTGAGCGTTCGCTTCGCGCGTACGCTGCAGGCATTGCGGTGGATCGCGCCGCCTCGCAGTTGCAGATTTCGCCCGAAGACGACCGCGCCCTGATTCAGAGCTTCGCGAGCCGGCTGACAGAAGGGACCAGGAACTAATGGCTACCTTTTCTCTGCGCTACGCGCGTGCATTCCAGCAGGTTGCTGCCGCCCAGCATCTTGACCGCGATCAGGTACGCCAGCAGCTAAGCGACATTTCAGCTACCCTCGATGGCAGCCGCGAGCTTCGCGAGTTTCTGGGCAACCCCTCGCTCGAGCAAGGGGACAAGCTGAAGGTACTGGATGCGATCTGCGGTCGCATGGGGACGAGCAAGACCGTGCGCAACTTCATCGCTGTCCTCATGGACCACGAGCGCTTAAGCGCGCTCGATGAAGTGATCGCCGAGTACAAGACCATTTCTCAGGAGCCAAATGCAAGCTCTTACGTGCAGAGAACCGACGCCCCGCCCTGGCGGAAGATCAGAAGAACCTGCTGCAGTGGAAGGCGGGCGAACTTGCCGGGAGCGACGTGCGCGTGACCTGGCTGGAGGATTCCGCGCTGCTGGGTGGCGCAGTGATTCGCCTGGGTTCGCGCGTGTACGATGGATCGGTCCGCGGCCAGTTGGAGCAGATGAAGCAGCATTTAGCCGGAACGCGGTAGCCGCAAAGTTTCGGTCGGTAAGACAGGATTCGGTAGCACAGGAAGAGCAAAGGAACACATGGCACAGCTCAAGGCAGACGAAATTACAGAACTGCTTCGTCAGCAGATTGAAAGTTATGAGACCAAGGTCGCTGTCGACGAAGTCGGCACCATCATCTCGCTTGGCGACGGCATCGCCCGTATTCACGGCCTCGACAAGGTCATGGCAGGCGAACTGATCGAATTTCCAAAAGGCGTAGCAGGGCTCGCCATGAACCTGGACGAAGACCAGGTCGGTGCCGTGCTTCTGGGTGACTTCACGGAAATCAGCGAAGGCGACGAAGTCAAGCGGACCGGCAAGATCATGTCCGTGCCGGTTGGTGATGCGCTGATTGGTCGCGTGGTCAACGCGCTTGGCCAACCCATCGACGACAAAGGGCCTATCGACACGCCGCACAGCTCGCCGGTGGAGCGTCTCGCTCCCGGTGTGATTGATCGTAAGTCGGTTACGGAGCCGATGGCCACCGGCATCAAGGCCATCGACACGATGATTCCGATTGGGCGCGGCCAGCGCGAGCTGCTGATCGGCGATCGCCAGACCGGAAAGACCGCAATTGCTCTCGACACGATTATCAACTCGGCTAAGAACGACCTGATCTGCATCTATTGCGCGGTCGGGCAGAAGCGTTCTTCCGTGGCGCAGGTCGTGCAGACTCTGGAGAGCTACGGTGCCATGGCTTACACCATCGTTGGCGCCGCGACTGCCTCCGAGCCAGCCCCCATGTCGTATATTGCCCCGTATGCGGCAACAGCGATGGGAGAGTACTTCCGCGACAACGGCAAGCACGCGCTCATCATCTACGACGACCTCTCCAAGCACGCCGCGGCCTACCGCGAGATTTCGTTGCTGCTGCGCCGTCCGCCAGGCCGCGAGGCGTACCCCGGCGACGTGTTCTATCTCCACTCGCGCCTGCTGGAGCGCTCGTCGCGTGTTTCGGACAAGCTTGGCGGTGGTTCACTCACTGCCCTGCCGATTATCGAAACGCAAGCCGGTGACGTCTCCGCATACATCCCGACAAACGTGATCTCGATCACCGACGGACAGATCTTCGTGGAAACGGATTTGTTCAACTCGGGAATCCGTCCTGCCGTGAACGTTGGGCTCTCCGTGTCCCGCGTGGGCTTCGCTGCCGCGATGAAGGCAACTAAGCAAGTGGGTGCGACCCTCAAGCTCGACTTGGCGCAGTACCGCGAGCTTGCCGCTTTCGCGCAGTTCGGCTCGGACCTCGATCCTGCCACGCAAAAGCAGCTCAACCGAGGTCAGCGCCTCGTGGAGATCTTGAAGCAGCCGCAGTTCCAGCCGTTGACTGCCGCGCAACAGGTGGCTATTGTGTTCGCCGGCACCAATGGCCTGCTTGATGATGTGGAGGTGAAGCAGATTCAGTCGTTCGAATCCGGTTTCCACAAGTACATGGATACGACTGGCAAGTCGATCCTGAACGACATCATGACGAAAACGGCGATTGATGACGACATCAAGAAGCGTCTGACCGACGCGATCAACGATTACAAGAAGTCGTTCAAGGACGCGGCACAGGACAAGCAGCCGGCAATGGCGACCGCTTAAGATAAGAGTTCAGGAGGGGTTTATGAATGCAGTTCAGACGGTAACGATTCTGGTCTCGTCCGTAGGTTCTTTCATTCTTGTCATCCTCGCCTGGCTTTTCTCGAATGCACGGCTCACCCGGTTGGAGGCGAGTCTGGACAATGCCAATGCCAGACACAACACCGATATGGCAGAGCTTCGCACTCGTTTGAGTCAGATCGACAATCACCTTATGACCTTCTATACAGTGGCAGGCAAGCTGGAAGGCCGTATCGACGAACTATCACGTAGGTAGTTCCCCAGAGATAGATGGCAAACGTACTGGATTTAAAGCGGCGCATTCGCTCCGTAAAAAATACGCGGCAGATCACCAAGGCCATGAAGATGGTGTCGGCCGCCAAGCTGCGCCGTGCGCAGGAGCGTGCCATGCAGGCGCGGCCTTACGCGCAGATGCTGGCCAACGTGCTGCAGTCGTTGGTGCGCCGCGCAGATCTCTACGGCGGTGACGGTGTCGACGTGATGCACCCGCTACTTGTCGAACGCGAAGAGAAGAACGTACTTGTGCTGGTCATCGCCGGGGACAAGGGCTTCGCCGGGGCATTCAACGCCAATGTCGGCAAGGCAGCGCAGCGATTTGTCGATGGCCGCCGCGCAAAGCGCCAGCCTACCGAGGAGAACCCCTCTCCCGGCGAGCAGAACATTGACATCGAGACTGTCGGCCGCAAAGCACGCGACCTGTTCAAACGTAAGTATCCCGAAGCACAGTGGGAGCACATAGACCAGGAGTACGACAACGGCCTGGCGCACCACATTGAAGATGTCCGCCACCGCAAGGCGCCGATTGAGGTTACTTACGATCGATCGGTCCTGTTGGCGAAGCTTAACTTTGTAGAAGTGGACAAGGCTGGCCACTCGATCATCGACCGCTACGAACGCGGCGAGATCGACAGTGTCTATATCGTCTACAACGAGTTCAAGTCTGTGATTGCGCAGCGTGTCGTGGTGGAGAAGCTGCTGCCCATCCGCAAGCTGGGCTCCCCTGAAGTCACCGTACTGGAAGAGATGACGGAGGAGCAAAAGGAAGCCGCTGGCCGCGCCGCCGCAGAAGCTGGAATCTCGGTCAATGAGACTCCAGCTTCTGCTCAGGAGAAGGAAGCCAAGACCTTCGGAACGGCCGACGTGGACTACATATACGATCAGCCGCCGCAGACGCTCTTTCGTCACCTGCTGCCCCGCTACGTTACCACGCAGATCTACCACGCGCTGCTCGAGTCCTCGGCATCCGAGCAGGCCGCCCGCATGACCGCCATGGACGCCGCAAGCAGCAACGCCAGCGACATGATCGACTCGCTCACGCTCACCATGAACCGTGTGCGTCAGGCGGCCATCACTAAGGAAATCATCGAGATTGTTTCAGGAGCCGCCGCGATTTAAGCGCGCTGCTTTCAGAGAGAAGTTATGGCAGAGAACATCGGTAAAGTAGTCCAGATCAGCGGCCCCGCCGTTGATATCCAATTCGACGAGCACCACATGCCGCCGATCTACCAGGCGCTTCGCATTACCAGCGAGGGCTTCGACATTCCCACGCCCATGTCCGTCATTGTAGAGGTGCAGCAGCACCTCGGCGAGGGCCGCGTGCGCACCATCGCCATGGAAGCGACCGAGGGCATGGTCCGCGGCATGAAGGCCATCGATACAGGTGGCCCGATCATGGTGCCGGTAGGCCGGGAGACCCTTGGCCGCGTGCTGAACGTGATCGGCGAGCCCGTCGACCAGCTTGGCCCCGTGCAGACGGACAAGCGCATGCCGATCCACCGGCAGGCGCCCGCGTTTGACGAGCAGGCAACCGGTGAAGACATGTTCGAGACCGGCATCAAGGTTATCGACCTGATCCAGCCCTTTTTGAAGGGCGGCAAGATTGGCCTCTTCGGCGGTGCGGGCGTGGGCAAAACCGTCCTCATCCAGGAGTTGATCAACAACGTTGCCATGCAGCATGGCGGCTTCTCCGTCTTCGCCGGTGTCGGCGAACGCACCCGCGAGGGTAACGATCTCTGGATGGAATTCCAGGAGTCCGGCGTGATCGATCCGAACGACTGGCGCAAGTCCAAGGCCGCGCTCATCTACGGTCAGATGACCGAGCCCCCAGGAGCGCGTCTGCGCGTTGCCCTCACCGGCCTCACCATCGCGGAATATTTCCGCGACGTCGAAGGTGCGGACACGCTGCTTTTCATCGACAACATCTTCCGCTTCACGCAGGCCGGTTCCGAGGTCTCCACACTGCTCGGCCGTATGCCCTCGGCTGTGGGGTACCAGCCGAACCTTGCCACTGAGATGGGTCAGCTTCAGGAGCGCATTACTTCTACCAAAAACGGCTCCGTTACGTCCGTACAAGCCATCTATGTGCCCGCTGATGATTTGACCGATCCTGCCCCGGCCACCACCTTTGCCCACCTTGACGCGACCACGGTGTTGAACCGTGCGCTTACGGAAATCGGTATCTACCCGGCGGTAGATCCTCTTGCTTCCACATCGCGTATTCTCTCGCCGCGCATCGTCGGGGAAGAGCACTACAACACTGCGCAGTCCGTGAAGAGTATCCTTCAGCGCTACAAGGACCTGCAGGACATCATCGCGATCCTTGGTATCGACGAACTGTCCGAAGAGGACAAGATCACCGTCAACCGCGCCCGCAAGGTGCAGCGCTTCCTGTCGCAGCCATTCCACGTGGCGGAGGTCTTCACCGGCAACCCGGGCAAGTACGTCAAAGTCGCCGATACGGTGCGCTCCTTCAAGGAGATCATCGAAGGCAAGCACGACGACATTCCGGAGCAGGCCTTCTACATGAAGGGTGGCATCGAAGAAGTGCTCGAAGCCGCCGAGAAGATGAAGGCAAACGCGTAACAGCGTTTCTAAGTTTCTGGTTTCTAAGTTTCCTGGCGTGTTCTGCAGGAACTAGAACCGGAACGAGAAATTTACAGACGAAAGACACAATGGCAGAAGAGACCACAACCTCAGGCCAGCTCGCCGTCCGGATTGTAACCCCGGATCGTGTGCTGGTCGACACCACGGCAGACGGAGTTGAATTGCCCGCGCTGTCCGGCTACATGGAAGCGCTCTACGGGGCTGCCCCTCTGCTTGCGGAACTTGGTGCCGGTGAAGTCAAGCTGCACGGCGGCAGCTCCGGCGACGCGAAGTTCTTCGTCGCATGGGGCTTTGTCGAGGTGCTGCCACAGCGCGTCACCATTCTTGCTGAAACTGCAATGAAGCCTTCGGAGATCGACCCATCCCAGGCACAGCAGCAACTTGCCGATGCCGAGAAGGACTGGAGCCAGGCAGGAGACGACGCCGAGAAGTACGAGTATGCCCGCGCTGAAATCCGCGTGGCTGAAGAAAAGATTGCCGCTGCAAAAGACCGCTAAGAAGTTACCAGTAGAAAGTTGAAGAGGACCACATGCATGTGGTCCTCTTTTCTTGTGGAATGCTCCTTGGTCACCAGTAAAGAACGATGCGAAACGGCAGCGGACAATCCTGCCTCGTAAGAACCGTTCTGCTCCTGTGGGTTCACCATGTAAGGTGAACAAGGTACACGCACCTGATGCTGCGCTCAGAAATAATCCGGTTCACCATGCTTACGGACCGAGGGCGCGTCCGCAGTCATAACGAGGACGCTTGTGCCGCTGACGTTGAGCTTGGCCTCTTCGTTGTTTGCGCCGGAATGGGCGGCCATGCTGGCGGCGAAATTGCGGCAGCGGAAACAGCCACCGGCGTGATTGCGCATGCGCAGTACCTTGAGTCTGTTGTCGATCCGGCTGAATGGCTCTCGGACGCAATCAAGGCAGTCAATCAAACGATCTTCCATCGAGCTGCGCGCGAGCCAAGATTGCGCGGCATGGGCACGACTATAGTAGCTCTCCAGGTGAGCAAGGATGGCAGGAGCGTCTGCGTCGCACACGCTGGGGACTCCCGCTGCTACCGGATGCGGCAGGGCACGTTGATGCGCTTGACGGAGGACCACTCGTTTGTTGAAGAGCAGGTGCGTTCCGGTGTACTCACGGCGGCGGAGGCGCGCCGTTCGCATTTACGAAACGTAATTACTCGTGTGGTGGGTACCCAATCCGTGCTGGAGCCAGAGGTAGCGCGCTTTGATTCCGCTCCTGGCGACGTGTACCGTTGTGCTCCGATGGATTAAATCGCGATTTGGCTGATTCGGATATCTCTGGCATTCTGCGTCGGCATGGCCACGCCCTGCCCCAGGCCGCGCGCGTTCTGGTCGACGCCGCAAATCTGCTTGGCGGCGGAGATAACATTACCGTCCTGCTCCTGAAGATTGCTGAGGCGGAAGGCGCGCCTGATGCTGACGGCATGGGAAGTGGCCGGAGCGAGAGCTAGACCGTACCATCAAGAGGACAGCAAAACCCGCGAAGGGCAGGCAGAAGCATGGCAGAGCAGGACAACGATCTCTACTTTGAAGACTTTCATCTCGGACAGACCTTCCACTCCAACGGCTCCATCCGCATCTCTGCACAAGAGATCACGGAGTTCGCAGAGAAATACGATCCCCAGCCGTTTCACCTGGATGAAGCAGCAGGGAAGAGCTCTTTTTTCCAGGGCCTTGCAGCATCGGGCTGGCTCACAGCAGCCATCGTCATGCGCATGCGCGTAGAGACAATCCGCGTCCACGGCGGCATGATTGGCGCAGGGGTCGAAGAGATCCGCTGGACCGAGCCGGTCCGCCCAGGCGACAGCCTTCACACGAAGACAGAGATCATCGGTCTGCGCCGCAGCAAAAAGCGCCCGGAGCTTGGCCTGGTCACCATCCACACCCTTACCTTCAACCAGCGTGACCAGATCGTCATGAAGAGCACGGTCAAGTTCCTTGCGCCGCTGAGGAATCAGTAGACGTAGCAAGACTTCCTCGCCTTTCCACGTTACTCATCGGTAAACTGGAAACATGATGCGGATGTCGGTTCTCGCCTCGGGTTCCAAGGGCAACAGCGCCGTCATCGCGTCTTCTCGCACGCGCATTCTGGTGGACGCGGGCCTCTCCTGCCGGGAACTGATGAAGCGCATGCACCAGGCTGGGGAAGACCCCGGCAAGCTCGACGCTATCCTGATTACGCATGAACATGCGGACCACGTAAGCGGTCTGCCTGTGCTTGCGCGCCGCTTGAACATTCCGGTGTATTTCACCGAGGCGACGCACCGGGCCTGGGTGCGGCAGATGACACCAAAGCACACCATCAGCTACAAGCAGTGGCTGGAGCAGCAGCGACGCGAGAAGCAGGAACGGTTGGAAGCGCAGGCGCTCGCGCACCAGTTTGCCACGGGCGTAGCCACGGACGAGCTGCCGGACGATCACTTTTTCGCCAGCACCACGCTGCCCGAACAGCCGCAGGACAGGTTTACCGAAGTCTCGCCGGATGCAACAACCAATCCAGAGATGGCGCTGGCCGCAGCCGCGGAGGATGACCTGTGCGACGATACGCCGCGTTCCGTAAAGGAGGGCGTTCGAGAAAACCCGAGCTTTCTGCCGATTGTGGAATATTTTCAGGCGGGTCGTCATCTCTGCATCGGTGATATTGACATCACGCCGTTCACGATTCCTCACGATGCCACCGACCCGTGCGGTTTTGTTTTCGCGTCCGAAGGGCTGCGCATCGGTTTCGCTACGGACCTCGGTTACATGCCTCCTAACGTGAAGCTCGCGTTGAAAAATTGTGATGTGCTCCTGCTGGAGTCGAACCACGATCTGGAGATGCTCCGGGACGGCCCGTACCCATGGAGTGTGAAGCAGCGGGTGCTCTCCCGGGTGGGCCCCCTGTCCAACGACGCTGCGGCAGACTTCCTCTTGCGCGACTACGACGGGGGCGCCGCCTATGTGGTTCTGGCCCATCTCTCCGAGAGCAACAATCACCCGGAGCTTGCCCGGCGGGCCGCTGAGGCTGCTGTCGGCGACAGGTTGCGTCTGCTGGGAAACCGGATTCTGCTGGCACCGCAGGCCGAGCCGATGGAAAGCCTTTGCCTCTGATCGGTTTGCGCGAGGCGGCAAGGAACCTGTTCCGCTCCGCATCCGTATGAACCTTTGCTGGATTAGCGGAATCAAACCATCTAAGATATGAAGCGATGATGAATCCAGACGGAGAACCCCAGAGCTTTCTACAAGACGGACGCCTGCACGGCACGTCTGCCGCGCTGTTGGGTCTGCCCGAGGGTTGCAACGATCAGGTCGTTGGTGACATTCTCTCCGGCTGGCGCTATGACTTGTCCTCGGTGGCCCAGGCTACCCGTGGAGACTACGAAGCTCACCTGAACTCCTGCTTCCACTGCCGCGCACGGCAGCGCCTGCATCGCACCATTGACGTTGTGCTGTTGGCGGTGTTTACCCTTTCGTTCTTCGCCTTTCTGTTGGCCACCGCAATTATTCACCGGGCACCATGGGGGCAGACCTCGCTGGCCAGCCTGCACACGCGGCATCTCTCGTTTGCGCTCACGCTGCAGACGGTAGCAATGGGCGGTCTGTTGTTCTCGCTGCTGATGTGGGTGCTTGTTGCCATTGAGACCCCCGAGCCACACCTGATCCAGACCACAATGCAGCACCGGCGTTGGGCCACGGGGCGCAACAGGCTTTAATTCTCGGATTACGGTAAGCGACAGAAGGGCGAAGCGTGGCTTCGCCCTTCTGTCATACTCGTTACGAGCGCACCTGTCCGGCGATACCATATTCGCCACAGGTCTCGAAGGAACATCCAGCTTTGTCCCTGCAACAAAATAACGTCGCCCCGGAATACCCGACGGGTGAACCAGTCGTTACCCCGGAGGACTTGCCGGGGAGGAATGCGGAGACACGGAGCGCGGCGAAGCGCAGCCGAGTTTGGTCCCCAGCGACCTATTTGCTGCTTGCGATCAATATCGGTGTTTTTGTATTCATGGTCATGTCCGGGGTCGATGCGAAGCTGCCGAGTGAAGGCAGTCTGCTCCACTTTGGTGCCAACAATGCGCGGCTTGTCCTGCATGGGCAGTGGTGGCGGCTTGTCACCGCGATGTTCGTGCATGTGGGCCTGATTCACCTTGCCACGAACATGTGGTGTCTATGGAACCTTGGCCTGCTCGGCGAGCCGCTGCTCGGTTTTTTCGGCATGGTTTCCGTGTACCTGCTTACGGGAGTCGCGGGGAACCTGCTGTCGATCGCTGCGGGTGTGTTGGGCGAGTTGCTTGCGGGTTCTCCGCTGGCATTGCTGGTGCAGTGGACCGGTGCAAGCATGGACGAGGTGGGCGCCGGTGCGTCGGGTGCGGTCTTCGGCATCGCCGGGATATTGATCGTGCTGCTCTCAAACCGCAGGCTTGCCGAGCCGCGCTCCGGGCATACCGGTATTCCCTTCGAGGAACTGCGAAAGCTCCGCAAGTCTGTGATGAACTTTGCCGGAATCAATCTATTGATTGGCCTGAGTACGGTGGTTCTGCCGATCGTGCGCATCGACAACATGGCCCACCTGGGCGGCTTTACCTACGGTTTCATGCTGGGTGTTCCATTGTTGCCGCGTATGACCAGCGGCAGGAAGCGCTACCTGCAGCGACAGCGGATCACGTTCGCCTGCAGTGCACTGCTGCTTGCACTTGTGGCTACGATGCTCAGCAGGTTGCACGTTTAACGATTTGGAGCGCTACACCAGCGCTGTCTGGGCGAACTTCTTGACCATGGCGAGAAGCAGCTTGCGGTCACTATCCGTCAGGTGTGCGCTGTACCGCTGAATCTGGGTGAGAAAGCGGATCTCATCTTCGCTCAGGTTCAGCGAGTGCATCTCGCGGCCCACAACCTCTTCCGCAAAGAACTGGCTGAGGGGAATGCTGAGTGCACCGGCAATCTTCTGCAGGGTGTCCAGCGAAGGCACGGTGTGGCCGTTTTCGACACGGGAGAGATAGCAGCGCAATAGCCCTGTGCGCTTTTCAACATCACCCTGCGACATGCCCTTTTGCAGCCGGTAGCTACGGATTGTAGAGCCGATATTCATCGCAGCCGTTACCGTCGTCGCATCCGCCACCACTGTGGGTGCCGGGAACATCATGTGCATGTCAGCCATTAGCCTGAAAGTATCTACGGCGTAAAACGCTGGCAAGAACAATCCTTATGTATGTACCACCACGGGTTCATGGAGCGCGTCTGGTGCGGCCCAGCCGGGTGGAAGGTAACAGCAGACTAACCTATCTGCAGCCTGAAAAAGAGGATCCCCGTCACCGGGTTTGTGTTGTACCGCTCGCACTCCTCAAAGCCCATTGCGCGGTAGAGACGCAGCGCATCGGGCATGGCGCCGGGCAGGGTGTCCAGCAGCAATTCCCGTGCGGAACGGGCCTGTGCCCATGTGATTGCAGCCTCGATCAGCAGGCGGCCTAAACCACTTCCGCGCGCGGCCGGTGCGGTCCAGAGACGCTTGATTTCGGCGGCTCCAGGTCTGTTCGCCAGCAGATGCACGCCTATGCAGCCAAGCAGTTCCTGCTCTCGCTGTGCAAGCAGCAGGGCGGAACGCCTGCCGTTCCACATGGATGGCAAGTGTAGGAGTTCACGTTCGTAGCTTTCGATGTGCTGTTGCTCCAGCATGACGAAGTTGTTTCGCAGGAACCCAAGGTAGTCCTGCAGCAGTGAAACGGCCGCAGGTTCGTCCTGCGGCCAGACTGCCTTTCGAACGACCGTACCACCCTCGTTTTCGGTCATCCCATGTACATGCCGCCGTTTACATCCAGGGTGTGCCCTGTAATGTAACTGGCGTCGTCACTTGCGAGGAAGCGAACGGCCTTCGCGATGTCTGCATCCACGCCTGCACGGCCCAGCGGCACCACATTCAGCATGGCATTTTTTTGGTCGTCATGCAGTACGGCGGTCATGGCCGTCTCGATAAACCCCGGAGCCACCGCGTTTACGGTGATGCCGCGGCTGGCGAACTCGCGTGCGAGCGACTTTGTGAGGCCGATCATACCTGCCTTGCTGGCGGCGTAGTTCGCCTGGCCAGCCTGGCCCATCTCGCCCACCACGCTGGTGATGTTGACGATGCGGCCCCAGCGGGCCTTCATCATGGGCTGCAGGAGTGCCTGCGTCAGCAGGAACGAGCCGGTGAGATTGGTGTTGAGTACTTCATGCCACTCGGCGGACTTCATGCGCAGCACAAGGCCATCCCGCGTTACACCCGCGTTGTTCACAAGGATATGGACCGCGCCGAGTTTCGCGACAATGTCCTTCGCGACTGTCTTGATGGAGTCTTCGCTCGAGACATCCAGCGCGAAGCTCTCGGCCTTGCCACCGGCGGACTCGATCTCCGCCTTGACCTGGGCAAGTTTACCCTCACTGCGTGCAGCCAGCGCCACCGTTGCGCCTGCGCTTGCCAGTTCGATGGCGACCGCGCGCCCAATGCCCTGTGATGCTCCTGTTACCAGCGCCACGCGCCCTTCTAAACCAGCCATGCTTCCCCGTCCTTGTCAGCCAGTATACGAAGGTCGAGATAGAGCGCATGGCAAATGCAACGGGGCGAGACCGAAGTCTCGCCCATTACGCTGATCTGCTGTTTGCTACCCGCGTCCGCGTGGACGGACGGCTTCCTGTGCGCGCACTTCGCCGTCAGCGGGCGCATCGGGTACGGGGGCAGCCGCTCCCGTGCCAATCTTCATCTTCTCGCGCAGTTCCGTGTTCATGCGCTCGTATACCTCACGGTTTGCCTTGAGGAAATTCCGTACGTTCTCACGGCCCTGGCCGATGCGTTCACCCTGGTAGCTGTACCAGGCACCGCTCTTGTCCACGATGTTTTGCACCACGGCAAGATCCAGCACATCGCCTTCGCGCGAGATGCCTTCGCCGTACAGGATGTCGAACTCGGCCTCGCGGAAGGGTGCGGCAACCTTGTTTTTAACGATCTTGGTTTTGGTGCGTGATCCCACGACCACTTCACCCTCTTTGACCGCGCCGATCCGGCGAATGTCGATACGAACGGAGGAGTAGAACTTTAAGGCGCGGCCACCGGTCGTCGTTTCCGGGTTGCCGAACATGACGCCGATCTTCTCGCGTATCTGGTTGATGAAAATAAGGCAGGTGCGAGACTTGGAGACGGTGCCGGTCAGCTTACGAAGAGCCTGGCTCATCAGGCGCGCCTGCAGGCCCACGTGCGAGTCGCCCATTTCGCCGTCGAGTTCTGCCTTGGGAACGAGCGCTGCAACAGAGTCGACCACCAGAACGTCGATCGCGCCGGAGCGTACGAGCGCTTCGGTAATCTCCAGGGCCTGTTCCCCGTAATCCGGCTGCGAGATCAGCAGGTTGTCCGTGTCCACGCCGAGTTTGCGAGCGTAGACCGGGTCAAGCGCATGCTCGGCATCCACAAACGCCGCCAGCCCGCCTGCCTTCTGCGCTTCTGCAATGATTTGCAGCGTGATGGTGGTCTTACCGGAAGATTCCGGGCCGTAAATCTCGACCACGCGGCCACGCGGCACGCCGCCCACGCCCAATGCGGCGTCGAAGGAAATCGACCCGGTTGAGATTACTGATATGGGAACAATGGCGTCCTTGGCCCCGAGCCGCATAATGGAACCCTTACCAAACTGCTTCTCGATCCCTGCCAAGGCAAGTTCTACGGCTTTGCTACGGTCATCTGCCATGGGCATGTCTGCGCTACTCCTCGTTGATTCAGACAATGCTAGCATCGGGAGCGCTCTTAGGCAAAGAAAGGGCGAACATTCACGAACGTCTGATCGAGAAGAGTCCCGCGATGACAACCCCGATCCCAAGAACGATCTGAGCGCGGTTGTACAGCAGGTCTGCAGGCGCGGGGCCGGTTGGAAGGTTCTCCAAGGAAAAACCGATAATTACGAGTCCGACCAGAATGGTGAAGACGGAGACAAGGCTTTTCATCGAACGTCTCCACGAAGCTGAGTCTGCTTAGAAGCAAGCGGCGCTTCCATTGTAGAGAACGTGTGCACAGGCCATTGCCTTACCGCTGTAGCAGGTCGACTGGGATGTTCGGGTCGCTGATGCGGAAGTGCTGTGCCAGGCCGGGATGACGGCGCGCCACTGCCTGATACATCTGCCACGCCACGTTGCGGTAGCTCCAGTGTCCGGCGGGTGTGGAACGCAGTTCGCTGATGTAGACGGCCTCGGCAAAATCCATGGCGAACAGCGATCGGCAGCGTGTTGCGAGCGGCAGAACGTAATCCGCCGAGTATTGGACACCTGCATCACTCTTGAGACTCGGCAAAGGAGCCTTCCAGGCCATCTGCAGGGAGCCGTCGCCGCCAAACTCCGGCACAGGAACAGCCGCGGCGGAATGCGCCTGCAACTTGGAACCTACCTCGGTGGCTGAAGCATGGACGGAAAGCCTTGCATGCGTAGAGAAGCAGCGGTCCATGGCTTCGCGGTACAGCGTGTATGCGGGGGAGGTGCTGAGCGCCGGCTGTCCTGGGAAGTCCGGCACATCGTAGCCGTGCATGGAGGTATAC
>CALMAP010000340.1:15165-28364 GCA_937859825.1 uncultured Terriglobus sp.
CCCCTGCAGAAGCTGCGTGCAGCGGCGGTGCCGGTGCATGTCGCGGAAGCCGCCGATGTCCATGAGGATGTCGAACTTCAGGCCATTCGCCGCTGCGTAGGCACGAGGCAGTTCGTCGTGCCGGCCACGATGCTTGGTGCCGAGCGCAACCATCTCAAGGATGCGGGCTTCGGTCAGTGCTGCCACTGCTGCGCGGATTTGCATGTACCTGTAGTGCGTGTAGGGGTACAGCAGGCACGTTGCCAGATCGATCTCAAGGCCAAGCCGCTCCCCCTGCGGTGTTTCGATCAACTCCACCTGAGGCGAGTCCGCGGGCATCGGCTCGATAGTTGCCGAACCCAGCAATTCCTTCGCGGCCTCCGTAAGCGCGGTCTTGCTTTTTGCGGCGAATTCACTGGGCGCGGTGTACTTCACCAGCGTGGGCGAGACCCGCACTTCGCGCAGCAGAATGTCCGTAGCATCCTCGCCAAGAGAGGGATCAACGGAGCGAACACGCTGCACGATCTCTTCCGTGGCCGTGTGGCCCACGTTCCATGCCGCCCCGCTCGCACCGTTGCGCAGCTTCTCGCCAAGCTCACGCACCTCGGCATAGTCGCTGCCGAGCAGCCGCGAGATCTGGCTTTCCAGGGTGCGCGCGTTCGTAATCTGGCCCAGTGAAGTATTTGTTGCCATCGGCAGCAGGTAGCGCGCCATGTCAAAGGCGCGGGCGCGCAGGGTGCGCGTGTACGCAGCTTCGTCCATTGCCGGGAGCCGCGGTGTATGCTCCTTCAGTTCTTCGAGCATCGCGCCAGCGACCTGCTCATAACTGGCAAACAGGTGCGTGATCGTCTCGCTATAAAGGGCGTTGTCCGAAGGCTTTTCGAAGCTCGGCGTGTAGTAGCCGGACTTCCGAAAATCCTGGTAGCGGGTGGAGCGTTCCTGCCCATCCCAGCGCGGCTCGTCTACCAGGGTGATAGCGGCCAACAGGCTTAGTCGCTCTACGGCGAAAGCCACGTGCGCCAGGTCGGCAATGGAGCGGTGGCCGTATTGGAAATAAAAGGTGTTCAGGAACTGTTCAGCGCGCTGCGTCGAGATTTCACGCAGGCTCTCGCGCAGGGTGAGGGAACTGCGGGAGTACTTTGCCATTGCATAGGCCAGCACCTCCGGGTCGGCACCGTGGATGGCGTAGACCTCGGTTTCGTTCACGGTCGAGGAGGCAGGCTGGTCGGGCATACAGGAAGAATACAAGCCACACGCAGGCCTGAGTTGGCGGAACGGCTGTACGCTTCCGTGTATGAGAATTCTCCCGCCGCTCGTTACGCTCGCCGCAATTTCCTGCAGCATGGCCATTTCAGCCCAGTTGAATACGCTCACCCCACAGGAAACGAAAGCGGGCTGGCAGATGCTGTGGGACGGCAAGACCATGACAGGCTGGCACAGCGCGCAGGGTGCGAACGTTCCGGTCAAGGGCGTCCGCATCGAGAATGGCGTGCTTACGCTCCCTGTCTCCAAAGACCATGAAGGCGATCTCGTGACCGACGGTGTTTATACAAATTTCGAGCTCTTGGTGGACTACCGCCTCGTGACTGGCGCGAACAGCGGCATCAAGTATTTCGTGAACGACGCGGTGAACCAGAAGCACGGCTCCGTGGTCGGTTTTGAGTACCAGTTGCTCGACGACAACGTGCATCCCGACGCCAGGCTCGGCCGCAACGGCGACCGCAAGACCGCTTCGCTCTATGACATTCTGCCTGCTACCGCCAACAAGCCGTACCGCTCGCCCGGGGAATGGAGCACGGCGAAAATCGTGGTGCGTGGCACGCACGGAGAGCACTGGCTTAACGGCCTAAAGGTACTTGACTACGACCGCAATTCCCCGGAGTTTCGCAACGCGCTCGCGCTAAGTAAATTCCATGACATCCAGGGCTTTGGAGACGCCTCTGACGGCCATC
Organism: uncultured Terriglobus sp.; assembly: GCA_937859825.1. Classification (GTDB taxonomy): domain Bacteria; phylum Acidobacteriota; class Terriglobia; order Terriglobales; family Acidobacteriaceae; genus Terriglobus. Next base: position 17,097 of record CALMAP010000340.1, read on the forward strand.
TGCTGCTGCAGGATCATGGCGACGAGGTGTCGTTTCGCAACATTAAGATACGCATGCTGCCCGCATCGTCACACTGAGGTTTAAGATTTCCGGGGGTTCAAGAGGACGCATAGAGGCATCTGTACTGTGTAGATGCCTCCCTCCTTTTCTGAAGACCATCGGCCCTGGCGCATTCCAAACAGACCATGGCGGCTACGGCAGCGGTGGTCGGACCTGCTGTTTGCACACTGGCCGATACGGCCTGACGAGGTGCAGGCCAGACTGCCGCCCGGGCTGCGCGTGGACACCCACGATGGATGGGCATGGCTCGGTGTGGTGCCCTTCCTAATGGATCAGGTGCAGTTTCGTACCGTGGGGCAACATTGCGTTGGTGTGCCCACGGCAACAGCCTTCCCGGAGCTGAATCTTCGCACCTATGTGACCGCTCCGGACGGACGTGCGGGCGTGTACTTCTTTTCGCTCGATGCGGCGTCGCTGCTGGCCGTGCTTGGCGCCCGCGTGGCGTTTGGACTGCCGTACTTCTGGTCGCGCATGCACATGGGCAATGAGAACGGAACGATTCACTACACGTCTCGTCGCCACATCGGCGCGAACGTAGACTTCTCAGCGAGGTATCGTTCTCTGGGAACACCTAGTCCGCAGGACAGCCTGCGGCATTTTCTAACGGAGCGCTACGCTTTCTTCAGTCACCGGTTCGGCAAGGTGCAGGTGGGCGAAATCAACCACCTGCCCTGGGTGCTGCAAAACGCCGAGGCAGAGTTTCTCTGCAACGGGCTGCCCGAGAGCTTCGGTTTGACTTTGCCGAAGCGTCCGCCGGTGCTGCACTTTGCCTCCGAAGTGCAAATGAAGGCGTGGACTGTTCGCAGTTTGCGCGGATAGAGATTAGGGATGTCTATGTCTCTTGCGTCCCTGTCTTGACAGCGTTTTAAGTGCGACGAAACGTAGTGTGGATACTGGCGAGGATCTCTGTCGCCAAGGTCACGACCCGGTGGCGATTACACTGCAACTGTTCCTTTCCTCAGGAGACGCTGAAATGCGCGCTGCTACCCAATTGCTTCTTGCCTGCACCCTTGCCGTACCGGCGGGTCTTGTCGCTCAGAGTCTTGCGCTGCCTGAGGGTGCGTCGGCTGAGGCGAAGTCCATCGACGCGGAGCGCCTGCGGGAACACGTCAAGCTGCTGAGCAGCGACAAGTTTGAGGGTCGCGGCCCCGGCCAGCCCGGCGGGGAGCTTGCGTCCCGCTACATCGCGGATCAGTTCAAGAGCTACGGCCTTGCGCCGGCAGGGGATAACGGCGGCTACCTGCAGCAGGTGCCACTGGTGGGTGTGACTCCCGTTGCGGCGGACACCCATTTCCGCTTTGTTCCGCAGGCTGGATCAAAGGCGAACACGCCTGTGGACCTGAGCTTCGGGACGGACTTCGTGGTGAACAACCAGACCCACACGCCGAGCGAGACGGTCGATGCTCCCATTGTGTTTGTGGGGCATGGCATCGTCGCCCCGCAGTATGGATGGGACGATTACGCCGGGGTGGACGTGCGCGGCAAGGTGGTGCTGATCGTGGTGAATGAGCCGCCGTCGGAGGACGAGAACTTTTTCAAAGGCGATGCGCTTACCTACTTCGGCCGGTGGACCTACAAGTTCGAGGAGGCGGGCCGCCACGGCGCGGTCGGCGCACTCATCATCCACCGCACCGATCTCGCCAGCTACGGCTGGCAGGTGGTGCAGAACTCCTGGTCGGGTGAGCACTCCTACCTGCGTGACGACCCGAACGCACGGCTGAAAGCGGCAAGCTGGATCCAGCATGCCGCGGCGGACAAACTGCTTGCCTCCGTCGGTAGGACCGCGGATGAGGCAATTGCCGCAAGTGACAAGCGCGGCTTTAAGGCAGTGCCGCTGCCGGTCCGTCTGCAGGCAAAGGTCGTCAGCAAGGTACGCAGCTACGACTCGGCCAATGTGATCGCGAAACTTGCAGGAGCGAAGCCTGGTGCTGGCGCGGTAATTTACACCGGCCACTGGGACCACTTCGGTATCCAGCGCGGCCGCGCTGGTGACCCGATCTTCCATGGCGCAAACGACAACGCCACCGGGACCGCAATCGTCCTTGAACTCGCGCGTGCGTACGCGGAGAAGAAAGCCACGCCGCCGCACGATGTGTTTTTTGCCAGCGTCACGGCAGAAGAGCAGGGCCTGCTCGGCTCGCAGTACCTGGGCCTGCATCCTCCTGTGCGAGCGAAAGACATCGCACTTGACCTGAACTACGACGCGCTCATTCCCATCGGCGACGTGCGTAGCGGGACGGTGCACGGAGCGGAGCGCACCACGACCTATCCGCTGGTGGAGAAGCTAGCAAAGCAGGAAGACCTGGTGCTGCAGGGCGACAGCTTTCCAATGGCCGGGCACTACTACCGCTCGGACCACTTCTCGCTGGCACGTGTGGGTGTGCCGGCGTTCTCCATCGGCGAGGGTACGTTGTTCGCCGGTCACGACGAAGCCTGGGGCAAGCAGCAGGAAGAGAAGTACACGGCCGAGCGTTACCACACGCCCGCAGACAAGTACGAGGACTCCATGGACTTTCGCGGCAATGCCCGCATGGCGCGCTTCGGCTTTGAGCTTGGCTGGTTGACTATGCTGCAGCCCAAAGGCGTCGCCTGGTTGCCGGGCGACGAATTCGAAGCCGCGCGCAAGCAGAGTGAAGCCCGCTGATGCTGACCACTCGTTCGACTCGAAATTTGCCTTGCGAGGGTCCGACATGCCGCAGGTAACTGCCATTTATCCCGGCACCTTCGATCCGCCTACAAACGGCCATCTCGATATCGTGATGCGCGGCTCGCGCATTTTTGACCGGCTGATCGTGGCCGTGTTGCGCAACTCCAGCAAAGGCACGCCGCTGTTTACCACAACCGAACGCGCAGAGATGCTGACAGAGATCACGGCACCGTTCGGCAATGTGACCGTAGCCACTTTCGATGGCCTGCTGGTGGACTTCGCGCGGCAACAGGGCGCAACCGCCGTGTTGCGTGGCATCCGCGCCGTCTCGGACTACGAGTACGAGTTTCAGATGGCGATGATGAATCGCAAACTCGACCCAAATCTTGAGACGGTTTTCATGCAGCCGGCGGAGAAGTACACCTATGTTTCGTCACGGCTGATCAAGGGTGTGTTTCAACTCGGCGGCGACATTACGTCGCTGGTGCCGAATGCGGTGATGCAGCGGCTACGGACGAAGACTCCCGCGAATGTCGCAGCACCAGAAACCGGAGCGAGCACTTAAGGCTCACACTCGACATGTGCCAGCGATGGTCCACTTTGTGTATCGTCACTTCACATCTCAAAAAGAGACAGAGGGCATGAACGAAGCACACCCGAAGATCCAGCCCAAGCAGCACTTTGAAATTCTTGACGGGCTGCGCGGCGTCGCGGCCATGATGGTGGTCATCTTCCACACCTTCGAGGCGTGGAATGGCGGCGGCAAAGACAGCGCCATTCGTCAGGTCATCAATCACGGCTACATGGCCGTGGACTTCTTCTTCATGCTGTCTGGCTTCGTGGTCGCGTACGCCTACGACGACCGCTGGGGCAAGATGTCGGTGACCGACTTCTTCAAGCGGCGTCTCATTCGGCTGCAGCCGATGGTCATCATGGGCACGATCATCGGTGCGCTGCTCTTTTATCCGGGAGCAAGCGCTCATCTGTTCCCCAAGATTGCAACCGTGCCGCTCTGGCAGGTAATCCTTACAGCGCTCATCGGCTTCACGCTGATTCCGCTGCCCATGTCGATGGACATTCGCGGATGGGGTGAAATGCACCCGCTCGACGGACCGGCGTGGTCGCTCTTCTTCGAGTACATCGCCAACATCGCCTATGCGCTTGGCCTGCGGAAGGCGTCGAACAGAGTGCTCGGTATCCTCACCGCGCTTGCCGGTGTCTTCCTCGTGCACCTGCTGCTTACGGGTACGCGTGGCGACGTGATCGGCGGCTGGTCGATCAATGCGCTGGAACTGCACGTCGGCTTCGCGCGTCTGCTCTTCCCATTCATGGCAGGCATGCTGCTGATGCGGCTGCACAAGCGCATCCACGTAAAGAATGCCTTCTTGTGGTGCAGCCTCTTGCTGATCGTCAGCTTCAGCCTGCCGCGCTTCGGTGACCTGACTACGCTTTGGAAGAACGGCCTCTACGAGGCCATCGTCATCCTGTTCCTCTTCCCGGTGATCGTGGCAATGGGTGCAGGCGACCAGATCAGCGGCAAGACGGCGACGAAGCTGTGCAAGTTCTCCGGGGAGATTTCCTATCCGCTGTACATCACGCACTATCCGCTGATCTACATCTACACGGCGTGGGTCTATGAGAAGAAGCTCACGGTGCAGCAGGGCTACGTGTACGGAGCCGTGCTCTTCATCCTCGCCGTCGCCATCGCTTACGCCTGCCTCAAGCTCTACGACGAGCCGGTACGCCGCTGGCTGAACCGCCGGTTCCTGGTAAGGGGAGTCACCTCAACCTAGGGACCTACCCCCCCCCCGGGGTGACCGTAAGTTCCTCCAGGAGAGGAATTTAGCCGCAAAATCCTGACTTCCCTCGACTTAGAACATTCCCCTAAGGTGTGGCTGCGCTTCTTAGGGCGCGCCTTCAGCGCTTGGTTGAATACCATCCTGAACCTAGGCCTGCGGCCTAGGCTGGTATAAGACGGGCCTTTGGCCCTCTACTACACCTCGAGAAAAGGTCTAGAACACTTCCCTGCGAGTGCCGTCGCAAAACGAGCGCAGTAGCTCACCGAATGGCCTGGTTTCGGGAAGGGCATGGCTTCAGCCATGCCGCCCTGGACGCATTCAGATGCGGCGCGCGGCCAGCAACTGTCCGTCCGGATAAGTCCCGATCCGCGCGGAATGGAACGAGTTCTCCTCGGGCGCATCTGCGACCGCGCGAGTTGCGAGAGGTTTCTTGTGGCACAGCTGAAGCTGTGCCCTTCCGAATGCATGGACTGCTCCACCTAAGAACTGCTTTAGGGTACGTCTGATTAAGCCTCAGGCGTTTCCCTCAGGGGCTAAAGCCCGTTGATTTGAAATGGTTTACGGCACGGCTAAAGCCGTGCCCTTCCGAAAGCAGGACTTAACAGAGTTTCCTTAGAGGCCTGACCTCGGTCGAGCAGCGGGTTACTCTCCCGCATGCTGGGAAGTGGCTGATTCCAGTATAGTTCGCTCGGCTGATTGAAGTGCCAACCGTAACCCCTTGACTTACAACAAGATAACCTCGGCGGGCACTTGACAGAATTCTCGGGACTAAGGTCCCGCCTGAACTAAGGAATCTGAGCAAGCTTTGTGATTGCGACTCTGGTCAGCAACACGGTAACCCTGATGCCAGCCGCCATCTTATTTATAAAGAGAACATAGAAGCATCAGCCCGCCACCTTAAAGGGGAATGATGCTGCGCTGTGTGCGGCAGATGAAGACCTGCTTCGTTATGTCTCTGCGACGGGCTAGATTGGAAGCTTCATTTTCTATAAACGCCGAAAACTCGACTTTGCGGACGTCTCACTCACGACAACCGGAGTTGTCGTGGGTCAGAGATTCTTGACAGCAAAGGCGAGCAAAAAGCTAAGGCCGACCAGGAAACAGATTCGTGCAACGCGACCTAACCATGTCCAAAGGTGTAAGTAGAAGGTCTGCCGACGTTTAGCCTTCGCTGCTCGCTCCTTGTAGAGCGCTGCTGCTTCCAGGCGATTGGACCGAAAGTCATCTATTTCTTTCTGCGATATAGGAGCTTGGGTTTGAATGCTTCGCGCACCACGAACCATGGTGGCGTACTCTTCAGCATCGGTTTCGTGTTTGTCTTTGTGCGCGTCTGCTGCCTGCCGTTCATGAAAGAAATAGCTGTAGTGGCCATAAACAAAGGTCCAGAACAATGAACATGCGGCACATACCAGCAAGCAAGTCCATGCTGTGACGAGCCAATGCGGGTGCGCCGGAGGTTTGCTCAGAGTTTTTAGATACCCCATGAACGTCACGCTTAGAGCAATCGTGCCCCCGGAATACAAAGCAAGCCCATTGTAGAAACGCTCGTTTGAGGCCCTTGTTCCCTCGCTGTCCTTTTGCTGCGCGTCGAGCGCAGCAGTCACTGTTTCTACGGCGCGACTTGTACGCTGTAGAGCGAAATGCTGCTGAGCGTTCTGCGGCTTGAAGTCGGACATTTTACCTAGCTGTGGAGTGTAGCAGCACAAGCAAGTGGGCCCAGTCTGTTCCTCCTGAAACGGACGATTCACCACGGTACAGCGTTGCGCCTTGAGAACGGCGTTTTGGAAACGAACGCCAGCTGCTTGGCCCTGATCGTGTCTTGATCTGCGAAACTACTTCTATGGCTCCCGCTACCATCGCACCCGCAAGTCTCGCGCTCTCCGAACGCATTCACCGCATTGAAGTTTCGGCCACCATGGCCATCACGGCGGAGGCTCTGCGCCTCAAGTCCACCGGCATTGACCTTGCGGATTTCGGCGCGGGCGAGCCGCACTTCAGCACGCCGGAGCACATCAAGCGCGCGGCCATCGATGCGATTGAGAAGAACTACACGCGCTACACCGCGGTCGCCGGCATCCCCGAAATCCGGAAGGCGGTTGTAGACCGTCACGCCGCGGATTTCGGCACGGACTACGCGCCGGATGAGTGCGTCTTCACCACGGGTGGCAAGCTGGCGCTGTTCAATGCGATGGAGGTGCTGGTCAACCACGGCGACGAGGTGATCGTGCCCACGCCCTACTGGGTTTCGTACAAGGACATCATCCAGTTCGCAGGCGGTGTGCCGGTCTTTGTGGAGTCGCGCGAGGATGAGAATTTTCGCGTGACCGCCAGCATGATCGAGCAGGCCATCACGCCTCGCACCCGCGCCATCATCCTGAACTCGCCGTCGAACCCGAGCGGCGCCATCCTTGAGCGCGACGACCTGTACAGCATCGTGCGGCTCGCGCATGAGCGCGGCATCTTCGTTCTTCTGGACGAGTGCTACGTGTACCTGAACTTCACGGGCGACCTGGTGAGCGGCGCTTCGTTGAAGGAGTGCAAGCCGCATGTGGTGGTGCTTGGTTCGCTTTCGAAGACCTATGCCATGACGGGGTGGCGCGCAGGGTTCGCACTCGGCCCGAAGGCTGTAATCGCGGCCATGAGCAAGCTGCAATCGCAAAGCACAAGCAACACCAGCACGATGGTGCAGCACGCATCCATCGCCGCGGTAAGCGGGCCGCAGGAGTGCGTCGCGCAGATGCGTTCCGGATACATCGAAATTCGCGACCGCATGCTGGAGGGCTTCAAGACGATACCCGGCATCACCTGCACAGTCCCGCAGGGCGCGTTTTACGTGTACCCCAACGTGAGCGCCTTTTTCGGCAAGGGCGGTATTCAGACCGCATCCGACGTGGCCGCACGCCTGCTTTCCGAGGCGCATGTGGTCTGTGTTCCGGGTGAGCCGTTCGGCACGGCGGAGCACATCCGCCTGTCCTACGCGGTCTCGTCCGAGGTCATCGACAAGGGCCTGGATCGCATGCGGACGTTCTTTGCCTCGGTCGGCTGATGCCGTCGTTGCAGCATTAAAGGTCAACCGGGCCGCGTTCATTCCGGGCTCATGTCGGCTACACTGGCTTCACTCACCACCCCTTTATGGCCCAAACGACTGAACAGCCGCGCTTCGTTCCAGTGATTCTTGCAGGAGGCAGCGGAACGCGCTTCTGGCCCCGCTCGCGCAAGGCCCGCGCAAAGCAGGTCCTCGCTCTTTCCGGCGAGGAAACAATGATCCAGCAGACCAGTCAGCGGCTGCTTCCCCTGGCACCGGTTGAAGAGCTGCTGGTGATCACCAACGATCTGCTTGCCAGTACCATTGCGGAGCAGTTGCCGCAGGTGGCGAGCGAGCAAATTCTGTGTGAGCCTTCTGCACGCAACACAGCGCCTGCCTGCGGCCTTGCAGCAATGATCGTGATGCAGACCGACCCTGATGCAGTGTTGGGCATCTTCCCGTCGGACCACGTCATCACCAATCCGGAGCGGTTTGCCGTCCGCATGCGCGAGGGCATTCGCATTGCGGCAGCGGGCGAAAATATTGTGGTGCTGGGGGCCCCTCCCACGCGCGCTGAAACGGGCTACGGCTACATCGAAGAGGGCCCGGTCACCAAGTTCGATACGGGGGACGACGTGCGCGTCACCTCCGTCCACCGTTTCACCGAGAAGCCTGATTTTGCCCATGCACGCAAGTTTCTCGCGGCAGGAAACTTCAGTTGGAATAGCGGCATGTTCCTGTGGTCGGCGCGCACCCTGGTGAACGCTATCCAGGAACATTGCCCCGCAATGTACGAGCCTCTGGAACGGATCGCGAAAGCATACGGCACACCGAAGTTCACGCGCGTCTTCGCCGAGCTGTACCCGACGATCGAGTCCATCAGCATCGACTACGCGATCCTCGAGCCTCGCTCGTTCAAGGGAGAAGCGACAAGCAACATCTACTGCCTGCCGGCGGACTTCGGCTGGAACGATCTGGGCTCGTGGAGCGCTCTGCACGAACACTACCTGCAGCACCTGCGGCATGAGGGCAATGGCAACGTGGTGGAGTCAGACACGACGCTCTACTTCGATGCCAGCGGCAACTACGTTTACGCACCGGGCATGGCGGTGGCGCTTCTGGGGGTGAATGACCTGGTCGTGGTGCAGACAGAGGACGCCCTGCTGGTCACCACACGCGCCCACTCGCAGGAGGTTGGCCGCATCGTAAAAGAGTTCGTCAAACTGGAGCGGCACGAGCTTGTGTAGGGATGCTTCGTGCGCGCCGTGCTTTTCGGAAGGGCATGGCTTCAGCGATTTTGTATTGCCGCTATAAGCAGGCGTAGTGAGATAAGGGTGGCCTGCTTTCGGAAGGGCATGGCTTCAGCCATGCCGCTACGGCCACATTGAAGAACAACGCGCGGCCCCGAACTTGTCCAGAATGGATGAACAGGTGGTCCGCGCGGAACGGAAGGAGTTCTGCTGGGTCGCTCCCAAGGCCGCGCGATTTGTCCGGCGCTTAGTCTTTTGGCACAGCTGAAGGTGTGCCCTTCCGAAACAAGTAACCAGAGTTTTCTTTGAACTCTTCGCATCCCGATAGAATCAACCTTCTATGAGCACCTTCAGCACTCCAGTTAAGTTCGGCACCGACGGCTGGCGCGGCATCATCGCCGACGACTTCACCTATGCCAACGTGCGCACCGCCGTTGAGGCCATCGCGCACTACGTGCTGAAGCATGGGGACGCGGGGGCGGGTGTGTGCATCGGCTACGACACGCGCTTTGCCTCGCCGCAGTTCGCTCAGGTTGCGGCGGAGGTGCTCTCGAAGGCCGGTATCCCGGTCCTGCTCGCTACGGACGTGACCCCCACACCTGCGCTCTCTTACGGAGTTCGCGCGCGCAAAGCTGCCGGCGGCATCATGATCACGTCTTCACACAATCCCGCGCAGTGGAACGGCGTGAAGTACAAGGCGAGCTACGGTGGTTCGGGTGCACCCGGCATCATCAAGCAGATTGAGGGCTACCTCGGCGAGCCGCTGCCGGATGCGGCGGCACCTGCCGCGATTACGCCAACCGATTTCCTGCCGGACTACATCCCCGCAGTGGAAGCCTTTGCCGACCTGTCCGCGATCAAGGCGTCAGGCTACCGCTACCTGGTCGACAGCATGTACGGCGCGGGTGCTGGTGTGTTGAAGGGCATCTTCGACCGCGCGGGCATTCCGTCCGTAGAGATTCGCGGCGAGCGCCGTCCGGATTTTCCCGGCATCAACCCCGAACCGATCCTGCCGCATATCGCGCTCACACAAAAGAAAGTCGTCGAAGAGAAATGTGACGCCGGGCTGATTACGGACGGTGATGCGGACCGTATCGGTTCCGTTGACGAAAACGGCAACGTGGTGGACGCGCATAAAATTTTCGCCGTGCTGCTGCACTGGCTGCTCACACGCAAGGAGTGGCCCGGCGGCGTGACTCGCGCTTTTAACACGACCAAGATGCTGGACCGCATCGCCGCGAAGTTCAGGCGCAGGCTCTACGAGCACGGCATCGGCTTCAAGTACGTCTGCGACCTGATGCTGAGCGAAGACATCCTCATCGGCGGTGAGGAGTCGGGCGGCGTAGGCATCAGCAAGCACCTGCCCGAGCGCGACGGCATCCTGAACGCACTGTTGATCGCCAACGTGATGGCCGACGAGAAGAAAACGCTTGGCGAGCTCGTTGCCGCGCTGCAGGCCGAGTTCGGCGAGCACCACTACGGCCGCATCGACATGCACATCGACGACCGGCTGAAGCAGTCCGCGATCGCGCGTGCTTCGAGCGGATTGAAAGACTTTGCCGGGTACAAAGTACTTCGTACAGAAGACCTGGACGGCTTCAAGTTCTTCCTGGAAATCCCTTCGGACGCGGCGAAGCAGGATCAGACACCACTTCCCGCCGAGACGTGGCTGCTGCTGCGCGCCTCTGGGACCGAGCCGCTGCTGCGTGTTTATTGCGAGAGTTCGTCGCCGGAAAACGTTGCGAAGATCCTCAAGGCTGCCGAGCAGTTTGTGCTGGCTGGCTAGTTTGCGCTCCGCTTACCTGCCTTGGTACGTCACGGCGACATATTCGTGGCGCTGCGATTCCATACAATGGAGCCATGCCTCTAAGCCACATCACCGCAGAAGCCAGCGGCATCCTCTTTGACATGGACGGTGTACTCATCTCGTCCATCGGCTCGGTGCGCCGCTGCTGGCGCGAGTGGTGCAGGCGATACAGCATCCCGAACGCCGACACGTTTGAGATCGCGCATGGTGTGCGCGCTCTGGAGCTGATTCATGGCCTGCGGCCGGACATCGACCCGCAGGAAGGTCTCCGCGTGATCGAGGACCTTGAGCTTGAAGATGTCGCCGACCTGAAGGTGCTGGATGGCGTCACCGGCCTGCTGGCGTCGTTACCGAAAGACCGGTGGGCGATCGTGACCTCGGCGACACGACGGCTTCTGCTGGGCCGTCTTGCAGCCGCTGGACTGCCCGTGCCCGACCGCATCATCGCCGCAGATGACGTGGTCAACGGCAAGCCCGATCCAGAACCCTACCGCAAAGGCGCGGCGCTACTTGGTCTGCCGGCAGGCGATTGCATCGTAGTGGAAGACGCGCCAGCGGGAGCGGCCGCAGGACTGGCGGCGGGTGCACGTGTGCTTGCAGTGCTCGGCACGCATAGTGCCGAGGACCTCTCTCACGCTACGTGGATCGTGGCCTCTTTGCGCTCCGTAAAAGCGGAAGTC
>CALMAP010000340.1:28374-29128 GCA_937859825.1 uncultured Terriglobus sp.
GTCATCAGCGGCAAGCTTCAACTTACTTTTCCGCCGGTACGTTGAAGCAGTACGTGGCAGCGAGCTTTCTTTCGGCTTCTGCCCGGGTTCGCAAGATAACTTCCACCCGCATCAAGTCTTCTGCGGTATCGACCCCCACGGTATCAAAATCCACAGGCTCCACATAAAGCCCAACGCCGTTCTCCAAGAGCCGTAGCTGCTCCAGCCGCTCGATCTGCTCCAGGTTTCCGGGGGCGAGTGACGCAAAGTGCTGCAGCGCTTCTCGGCGATAGGCGTACAGGCCAAGATGCTTCCAGTACGGGGTGCCAGCACCATCGCGGTCATAGGGTATTGCCGCACGAGAAAAGTAGAGCGCCCGGCCGTCCGGGCCGGTTACGACCTTGACTGCGTTCGGATTGTGAACGTTCTTCGGCGAGCAAGGCGTTTTCACCGTGGTCACGGCCACGTGTTCTCCCAGAGAGAAGGGCCGCAGGAGGGCGCGGATGTGCTCCCGTTGTAGCAGCGGCTCGTCGCCTTGGATATTCACGTAGATGTCTGCCGGTGCTGTCAGCGAAACGGCGTGCATCCGGTCCGTTCCGCTGGCGAGTGCGGCGTCGGTCATCTGCCATTTCCAGCCCTCGCGCTCGCACAGGCTACCCACCTCCTCCGAATCGGTAGCGACGATCACTTCATCAAGCTCCTCGCAACGAAGCGCCGATTCCACGACCCAGGCCAGCAGCGGTCGCCCCAGCAGCGGCAGCAGCACCTTGCGAGG
>CALMAP010000341.1 GCA_937859825.1 uncultured Terriglobus sp.
CGTCCCTACATTTACGTGTGGCTTACTCCGGTCAAACTTTTCCTTCGCCATCTGCTTACTTGCTCCTGAGATATAAGCCGTTTGCCAGACGGCCCGGTGGTTTCAGAACGTGGTTCGGGCTGCCGCACGGTGCGGCTCCAAGCCCAGGAAAACTTTGCTCAGTAGTAGGCGTAAACCTTCAGGAACCGGCGCCGCAGTTCCGGGTCTACCTTCTCCAGTGTGGAGAGATAAAGCTCCCGAATCATGCCCTGGTCGCCATCGCCTAACTGGGGATAGCTTGCTGCGGCTGCGGAACCCAGCTTACCTGCCTGCAATACCTCTTCGAAGTGACGAATGCGGAGCCTGGAGCGTTCGAGCGATTCCAGAAAACCGGCTACCTCGGCGCTTGAAAAAGAACTCTCAACAGCCTGCCGAACGGTGCCGAATGCTTCCTGATTGCCGACTGCGATTACTGCCTGTTCGTACATGCCGTACCTGCTACCTCAACCGAAACTTTGGAGCGGGAGACGGGGATCGAACCCGCGACCAACAGCTTGGAAGGCTGTGACTCTACCACTGAGTTACTCCCGCGTGGGCGGGGTTGACTTTGCAGTCACACCCGCCGGGGCTAAAGCCCCAATCCTACTGTGACTCACAGCGCAGGGCTAAAGCCCATGCCTATCAAATCTGGAGCTGATGGAGGGGCTTGAACCCTCGACCTCTCCCTTACCAAGGGAGTGCTCTGCCACTGAGCTACATCAGCCTTACCACTGAAGGAGTGCTTTGTCTGGGACTGAAGCCACCAGACTACTGCTCCATCAGCTTTGCTGCGATTCGCTTCGCCGGTGCCGCATGCGGCCGATCACGACGCGAAATGCAAAGAACCCTAACAACACCCACGCCAGTGACCGGTACTTTCCGGCATCCATCGTGAAACCTACTCCAATGGCTGCTCCAGCGATCAGGAGCAGGGCGACGATCATGCGCTGCTGCGATCCGGGGCCGTTCATTGGTTACCACTACCAAACTTGTGGTGCACAGGGGAGGATTCGAACCTCCGTAACGCGTTGCGTGGCAGATTTACAGTCTGCTGCCATTAACCACTCGGCCACCTGTGCATTTTGTGTTTACCGCGTCCGGTGGTTGGGAACTGGAGCTGGCGAAGGGATTTGAACCCCCGACCCTCTGATTACAAATCAGATGCTCTACCGGCTGAGCTACGCCAGCCCTGGTTGAGGCTAAACGCCAGCCCAAACGAACCGCATACAGCAAACAACGCTGCCATTGGAGCGCAGCGCCGTCTTCGACTGTAGCACATCTGACGGACCGAATGTTGCACAGGAGGAGGCTCAGACTTCAAAGACGTTGCGGTCCAGAAACTCGTTTCGGAACTTCCCTGTTGGGTCCATTTTTGCCGCAAGGGAGCGGTACTCCCCGAGCTTCGGATAGCGTCCGTTCAGCACCTTTGCATCCATCGTGAAGATCTTGCCCCAGTGCGGACGCGCGGCAAACGGCGCCAGCTTCGCTTCAATTTGCGGCAGCAAAGCACGCACAGCCTGCTCCTCCGGCTTCCACGTAAAGTGGATGGCCAGCGAGTCACGCTGGTAAGCCATGCTGGCGGGCAGATCGTCGGCCCTGATGGCGCGCAGTTCGGTAATCAGCAGGTGCGGCGTGATCTGGTCTTTCAGCGTCTCCACCGCGCGGATTGCCTCGTACCCGTGTTCTCGCGGGATGAAGTATTCGCTTTGCAACTCGTCTCCGCCGGACGGCGTGAACTCCATCTTAAAATGCGGCAATCGAGCATACCAAGGGCCAATGCTACCCATCTGTTCGGTGCAGTTCTGCGCAGGCATCACGGTCAGAGGATGCAGTTTCACTTTCTGCAGCGTTGCGCCGTAGAACTCCTTTGGCAACGCGTCGTAGGCTGGAGGCGTGTGGCCCGGTTCCACTTTGCTCTTGATCCAGACCTGCGTAGCCCGGTTGTTCTGCCAATCCGTAAAGAGGCTTACGCTGTAGGCCGCGCCCATGATCGCTTCCAGGTTGTGCCTGAGCTGGTCAAAGGAGAGGTTCTGATAGACGGTCTGCGTCATATCAAAGCGCGGCAGAAGGTCGAGCATGACCGCGGTCACGATGCCCAAGGCACCGATGTGCACGACGGCCGTTTTGAAGGTGTCGCCATCTTTGTCGCGGGAGAGATGCACGATCTTGCCATCTGCCGTGACCAGTTCCAGCGCGCGAACAGATGTGGACAGGTTGCGATTCTGCGTGCCAGAACCGTGCGTCGCCGTAGCGATCGTACCGCCCACGCTGATGTGCGGCAGCGAAGCGAGGTTGTGCAGGGCAAAGCCTGCCTTGTCCAGAACAGGCGCAAGTTCACCGTAGGCGATCCCCGCGCCGACGCTCACCGTCTTCGCGGCGGCATCGATATCAATGAACTTCACGCCACGCATGGAAATTTGCGCGAAGTGGCTGTCTGCCACATTGTTGAACGAGTGCCGTGAGCCAAGGCCTTTAATCTTAGCGTTCGCCTTGACGATCTCCACAACTTCATCGCCGGTCGTGGGTGCGTACACCTTGCTGGTGCTGTAGTGGAAGTTCTTAGACCAGTTCGTGCGGGGCACGTCGGCATGATCGTTCAAGGCCTGCTCCTCCGCGAAGGATAGCCGAGTAAGAGCGGTGCCTGCGAGCAGCGAGGCGGAGGTCTGCAGAAGTGTGCGCCGATTCATGCCAACCCTTATACGCCGCGAGCTGATGCCTTGGCTTTTACAGTTCCCATCGCACTCACGGCAGAGTAGGATGGCTGCTCGCAACAGAATCCGATTCATCGAGGCCCGATGACGCCGCGCTACTTTTTACGGTGCGTACTCCTGTGCACCTTGCTTTCCGCAGCGTCGCTTTTTGCGCAAAAAGCCCAAGGTACCATCTCGCTTGATCCTGCTCAGTTGCCAAAGATCGCAACTGTAAGTGATCGCTTCCAGAGCTACAACGTCGAGATGGTGGAAGTGACTGGCGGTCGCTTCTGGAAGCCATACGACCAGGTGATTGCATCGGCACCGCAGCCGAAAGAGGATGCCAACCAGCTTCCGGGAATGGATGCCAGTCTGTTTATGTACAGGCCCCCTATCGACCTGACGAGCCCCAAGCTGCGCAAGCTGGCGGCGGGTCTGGCGCCGTCGTATATGCGCGTAAGCGGCTCGTGGCAGAACACCACTTACTTTCAGGACAGCGACGCACCTGCCCCCGCCACACCTCCCAGAGGTTTCAAGGGCGTACTAACCAGGCAGGAGTGGAAGGGTGTCATCGATTTCTCAAATGCGGTCAACGCTCCACTGATCACGTCCGTGGCGGTGAGCAGCGGAACGCGCGATGCCGACGGTGTGTGGATGGCCGGTCAGGCCCGGAGATTCTTCCAGTACACGACGTCGGCTGGCGGCACCATCGCAGCGACGGAGTTTATGAATGAGCCTACGATCGCGCGCGTCGCGGACGTTCCAAAGGGCTACGACGCAGCAGCATTCGCGCGTGACGTTGCGGTCTTCACGCCCATGCTGCGCACCACGTTGCCCAAAGCCGTGTTCCTGGGTCCGGGAAGTGTTCTCGAAGGAACACCGCTCGCCCAGGGCGGGCAGGGCCTTGCCGGAGACATGATCAAGACAGACGACATGCTGAAGGCAACCGGGTCCGTGTTTGACGCGCTTTCCTACCATTTCTACGGCTCGGTCTCGCTGCGCTGCGCAAGTGGTATGCAGGGGGCCAGCAGGACCGTCGCGCAGGCGCTTTCTTCGGAGTGGCTGCATCGCACAGACATTGCCTATGACTTCTACGCAAAGGCGCGCGACAAGTACCTGCAGAGCAAGCCGATCTGGCTAACCGAGACCGGGGAAACCGCGTGCGGCGGTGATTCGTGGGCTTCCAGCTTCGCAGACACGTTCCGTTATCTGAACCAACTCGGGTCGCTCGCACAAAAGGGTGTCCAGGTGGTAGCGCATAATACGCTGGCTGCGAGCGACTATGCCTTGCTCGATCCGTCCACGCTCGACCCCAGGCCGAACTATTGGGCCGCATTGCTGTGGCGCCGCCTCATGGGAACGACCGTGCTGGATGCCGGCCGGACGTCCACGCCGAATCTCTACCTGTACGCGCAGTGTCTGCGGGAGAAGAAGGGCGGTGTAGCCCTGCTGGCCATCAACGCGGACGCGAGTGCGTCTCGGTCCGTGCAACTCAAGCAAGCTGCAAAGCGTTACACCATGACGGCAGAGAAGCTGGAGTCTCGGCAGGTATTACTGAACGGCAAGCCACTGACCCTGCTTGCAGATGATGCTCTTCCTGCCACGAAAGGCGTGTCCGTCGCCGCAGGAACCGTGACGCTGCAGCCGGCGAGCCTCACCTTTCTTGCGATTGAGCATGCAGGCAACACCAGTTGCAGGTAGCTTGCGCAGCAACGTAAGCGGATTTCATGGAATTCCGTCCAACGAAAAGCCGCAGCCCCGCTGCGTTCCTGGAGGCAATTCCTTGGTTCTTTTGCACAACCGTTCCTGGCGTTCTTTGCTGTGCCTTGGTTTGCTTACCTTGGCCGCTTCATTTCAGGGGCAGACTCCGGAGGCGCAGGAAGGGCCGCTCCCTATGCTTAGTCAGCCCTCCGCAGGCACTACGCCAAAGGAACTGGACAACGAAGCGATCATCCGCATGACCAAAGCACAGGTCGGTGCGCCGATTATCGTGCAGACCGTTCGATCACAGAGTGGCAACTACCGTACCGCACCAGACGACCTGATCGCGTTGAAGAGTGCAGGCGTTTCAGAGACGGTGATCTCCGCGATGTTGGCGAAGAACAGCGGTCTGGCGCAGCGGCCGGAACCAAAGGCCGTCGAAGTGACTCCGCTTTCTCCGGACGTGGACGATCCCGGCGTTTACTTCAAGAACAAGCAGGGGCAGTGGGAGCCAGTTTCACCGGAGTTGGTGAAATATCGCGATGGCGGTGCGCTCAAGAGCGTGTTCACCAACAACATCATCAAGAAAGACCAGAACGGCCAGGTGAACGGCGGCAAGTCTTCTCTAAAGCTGCAAACCGGGACCGAGATGATGATCCTTGCCCCGCGGCTCTCGGACGCGGTGGAATACATCATCCTTCGCTTTCGAACGCACTCAGACAGGCGTGAGTTTCGGGTGAAAACCGGAAATGTCTTCCATTCCGAGACGGGCGCGGAACGGGACCAGCTGGATATTCCTATCCATAAGGTCGCTTCCCGCGTCTTCGCGTTTACCATACCCGCTGACTTGACCAAAGGCGAATACGGCGTTTTGCCGCCGGGCAACGCAAGCACACCGGGTATGGTCTACGCGGGCAAGATGTATACCTTCTCCGTCGGGGAGTAGAGGACCGCTGCGACACAGGAGAAGGTAGAAAGCAACTTTCATAGCAGCTCCTTTCGTGTTTTTGAGTCGCACTGTGATACCACGACAGGCGTCTCTCGGAAAGACGAAATTGTTCGCAAGCCTTGCGGAGGAGCGTTGATCCGGGCAGTCATCCGCTATCCTGACGCAAGCCACCGGATGCGCAAACGAACGCTCTACTCGCTGCTCGCTGTCTCTGCCCTTGTGATCGCCCTGGGAGTGATGCTTTTCCTGCGCTTCCACGCACCGCCGGAAGTGGCAAGGCTTCTTCCGGAGTCGGATGCGATCGTCTACTTCAATCTGAAACCGGTGCGCACGGCAACGCATTTCGATGAAAAGCCCGTAACCGCTGCTCCGGAGTATGAGCGATTCCTGAAGGCGACGGGCTTTCGCTGGGAACGTGACCTGGACCGCATCGCAATCGCGCTGCACCGCATGCCTGATCCCACTGGTCCCAATGGCCCAGTTGCCTACTCAGGGGTGATGGAAGGCCGGTTCGACTCGGGCCAGATGCAGAAATGGCTTGAGGCAAACGCCTCATCGAGAGAAACCTATGCAGGCCACCTGATCTACACCATCCCCACTGAGC
>CALMAP010000342.1:0-5227 GCA_937859825.1 uncultured Terriglobus sp.
CTGCTGGACCGTGCAGCACAAGCCCCCGCCGCAGCACCGGCCACAGCAGCAGAAGAAGCCCACCCATGCCCAGCAGCGTGCCCAGCCACCCGGTGCGGTTCAGCGGTTCTCCGCCGGGAATGAAGCTTTCCGCAAGCGCAATCAGCATGGGTACGCTCGCCGTCATTAGGGAGGCGTAGCCGGCGGTCACATACCGCTCACCCCAGCCAAGCAGCACGTTGTTCCCTGTAAGCAGAAGCAGCGCAAGCACGGTTAGCCGCAGCGTCTCTCGTCGCGAGATGCGAACGGAACCGTTCTTCCAGAGCGTGTATGCGAGTAGTAAAAATCCTGCCAGCAGATAACGGAAGCCCGAGACGAAGCCGGGCGTAAGGAACTGCACCGCGTAACGGATCGCGACGAACGTCGATCCCCAGAAGATGTACACGCAAAGAAACGCAATGGATACCAGCCATCGTCTGGAGGTTCGATCCAAATGGGTCACGTACCATTAGAATATCGCGCAAGAAGACAGAAGCGGGAGGCATGTCATGCGAGTAATGCAGGCCGCTACTCTTGTTGTTCTGCTTTGCGCACCACCGGCGGAAGCGCAGAGCGAACCTGTTACACCCGTTAAGGTCTCCGCGGCCGAAGCGCGCGATCATCTTGTGAAGCGGACCACGCCGAAGATCTGCGAGGAAGGATTGCGGCTGGGCGGTCTGAACTCCGCCATGTTCTACCAGGTAACCATTGACGTACATGGGCACGTTATTGAGGCGAAGCATCTGAGCGGCGCCAGCGGTCTTGACAATGTCTCCATGGAAGCTTTGCGGCAGTGGGAGTACCGCCCCTTCGAACGCGAGGGCAAAGCGGTGGCGGTGCAGACGACGCTGGGCTTTTCCGTGCAATGCGGCGGACCGTCCGACGGTTCGATTGTCTTATCTTCCGGCGAAGCAGCCGGCAACATCCTCATCAAGTCCTACCCTGTCATTCACGGACATGTCGGTCGCGGTAATCATACCTACACTTACGCGGCACTCATTGACTCCGATGGGAAGATCGCGGAACTGTACAAGCTGTCAGGGAATGAAGACATAGCGGCGCAGGTGGAAGAAACGGTGCGGCAGTGGCGTTACCGTCCCGTGCTGGTGAACGGCAAGCCGGTTCCGGTGCATACCACGATCACACTTACCCTGGACTTCGGCAGTTAGCCTTCGCTTTACCATCGCCCCCATTTACCATCGTCATCGATGGACTTTCTCAATAAACGCCGCTTCGACGGTTCCCGTTCGGCGAAGAGCGCAGACACCGATGCGGAGCGGCTGGTAAGCGCGTCAGTTCGCGGCAGCGAAGATGCGGAGTTCGAACTCAAGCTGCGTCCCGTCCGGCTGGGCGAGTTCATCGGGCAGTCCAAGGCGAAGGAGCAACTGGCGATTGCGCTGGAAGCCGCGAAGAACCGCGGCGAAGCCCTCGACCACGTACTGCTCTTCGGTCCGCCGGGACTCGGCAAGACCACACTTGCGACCATCATTGCCAATGAACTGAACGTCGGCTTTCAGCAGACAAGCGGCCCGGCGCTGCAGATTCAGGGTGACTTGACCGCGATCCTGACCAACCTGCGGGAGCGGCAGGTGCTTTTCCTGGACGAAATCCATCGCCTTCAGCCAGTACTGGAAGAGAAACTCTATACCGCACTCGAGGATTACAAGCTCGACATCATCATCGGCCAGGGGCCTGCCGCGCGCACGCATGTGATGGAGATCCGGCCATTTACTTTTGTGGCGGCCACCACGCGCCCCGGCCTGCTCAGTTCTCCTCTACGCTCTCGCTTCGTCATCCTGCTGCGGCTTGAGTTCTACACCGATGACGAGTTGCGCTTTATCGTGGAGCGCTCGTCAGAGGTGCTTGGCATCTCCATCGACACGGACGGCGCGGCCGAGATCGCCATGCGCTCCCGCGGCACGCCGCGCATTGCCAACCGCCTGCTGCGGCGCGTGCGCGACTATGCGCAGGTGCGCGCGCACGGCAGCATTGACCTTCCCACGGCAAAGGCCGCACTTGAGATTCTCGAGGTGGACGCCCATGGCTTCGATGAATTGGACCGCCGCCTTCTGCGCACCATCATCGAGAAGTACGACGGAGGCCCAGTCGGCCTGAACACACTCGCCGCCGTTCTCGGCGAAGAGGAAGACGCGCTGGAAGAGGTCTACGAGCCCTTCCTGATGCAAATCGGCTTTCTCAACCGCACACCGCGCGGCCGCGTCGCAACACGGCTTGCCTACGAGCACCTGGGCCTCGCGCCACCCACCAAGGCGCACGTGTATGAGCGGCCAACGCTGTTTCCGTAGTTGTGGTGGAAGGCGTCTCCGAGTCGCGGGCACAAGCCGATGCGTTTCCCATGGCTTAATCGCTGAGGTAATCTGCCCATCGTGACGCCTATGCTCACCCTTACAATGCCGTACATGCATCGGCTCGTCATTCTCCTGTCCATCAGCCTGCTTGTCACGCCGCCCTCCTTTGCGAACGGACAGGGAAAACCAGATCCGCTTCGCGCACAGTTGGAGGAGGCTATACGCATCAGCTCGCTTCAGAGCGAGGGGGTCTCCGCATTCCAAGCAGAGGCTACCTTCGTCACAACGGACTATCTGGGCAAACCCTCAAGCTCTGGCAGTCTCACCGTAACTCAACTGAAGCAGGACTTGCGCAGGATCACCGTTGACAAGACAGACACCCAAGTACCCTCCAATGCTCTGCAGGATCAGGTTGCAGTGGATGACTACCTCCGCCAGATGCTCATCGGCCTCTTCCTGCATCCTGGTCCTCCTCCTGCAAGGGTAGCGGCAAGCAAGTACAAAGAGCGCGACGTGGCACTTGGACAAACGACGCTGCGATGTCTCACGCACGATACATTGGCCGAGATGAACTCTGGTCACTTTTTCGAAAGGGAAGTGGACTGTCTGGCCAGCGACAAGCCGATGATCCGCATGATCTGGCTTTCCGACGGCATGCAGGTTGTCTTCAACAACTTCGTGCAATTTGGGGGGCGTACCTTCGCCAGGGAGGTTGTTCTGCAAGAGGAGGATGGGCAAGGAAGGGGAAAGCTGCGAGCCAGACTTACGGTGTCGAAGCTGACACTCGCGCCGACTGCGGCCGAGTCGTCTTTCGAAACGGACCCCCTGACCGATTTCAATAGAAGCGGAGGGCCGGCGAACCCCTCGACCGACGGTCCGAAGATACTCAGGAACGTGCCGCCTGACTACCCGCCATCGGCCAAGCGAGAACACAGGAGTGGATCGGTCCTGCTCCGTGTGCAGGTTCGAAGGGATGGTTCCGTAGGCTCCGTTGGAATCATCTCGGCTCCCGACGAAAGCTTCGCGAAAGCGGCTGCCGAGTGCGTAAAAAAGTGGAAGTTTTGGCCGCGGCCTGAGAAGGTCAGCCAGCCTCAAGAATGGTTCACGGCGGGGGTCACCTTCCAACCATTTGGGCCCTAGGCAAATGACATGGGGCATGCGCTCCGTGTCATTTGCCTCCACTGCCTCTTCGACCTGTTACGAAGCCGACTCAACCGCAACCGGCTCATTGCTGCTTGCAGCAGGGGCGCCGGGCTTGCCGGCTTCCTGGCCCTTGCGGATGTCGATGCCGCCCTTAAAGAAGGCACCGTCTTCAATCGAGATGCGGGCGGCGATTACATCACCGGTGAGCGAGCCTTCGCTGCGGATGTCAATCCGGTCGGAGGCCTGGCAGTTGCCGCGCACCTTGCCGAGCACCACGATTTCGCGGGCGGAGATGTTGGCCGCCACCTGGCCGTTGCGGCCAACGGTGACGCGGTTGCCGGGCAAATTGATAGAGCCCTCGATGCGGCCGTCGATGTACAGCGACTCCGAACCGGTGACTTCGCCCTTGATCATGAGGGACTTGCCGATGGTGGCCTGCTCCCCAGTCGCGTTGGCGGCCTGTGGGCTGGCCGTGCGGGTCGACGGTGCTTCATAGCTGGACGCCGGCGTGGCTGGCGCAGCGGGACGAATGGGTTCAGGAGTGCTGGGAGAAGGGCTGCCAGGGGTGTTCGGTTTCCACATTGGGTCGGGTGTTCCTTTCAGGCGATCAGGGGTAACGGCGGCAAACGGGCAGAACACGTTGTCGCAAATCTCTACAGGCATCTTACGCGTGTCGCCTTACCGGCAAGGCTTTCTCAATGCGGAAAAGTCTTCGCATTGACAACATCTTTTTGGGCGAAAGCCGCTCTTTATGCAATGCACGACGAACAACAGACCCCGCGTTTGCAGAAGAGCGCGCTGGGCAGTAGTCTCCGGCGTATGCTCCGGATGTTTTTTGCTGCCTGTTTATGCGCGCTGTCCGCATGTGCGGTGGGGCAGGCCACAGCGGCCAAGCCGGCCCGGCCGCCGCGTGTCCACTCGGTCACGCTCGGTTCGGTGCGGCGTGTGCCTTTCCTTGCTGCGGACGTGGCGAAAGAGAGCAAGCAGGAGGAAGCGGGCACACTGCGGGTGCGCTCTCTGAATGTGGACGGACGTTTAAAAGAATGGGTAACCGGCGAGATCCACGAGGTGACAGACCGCTCGTTTACGGTGCAGCGAGTTCTCCACGTGAACGACAGCCTACCGGACGAACGCGGCACCCGGTGGGTTTGGCAGCCCGGCCCCTGGGTGCTGGTGGACCGCGTCACCGGTCGTGTGGCGGCGCTCCACCTGCCGGACTTCGACCCGGAGGTGAGCCAGGTGAGCTGGTACCGGGACTATGCTGCCTTTTGCGGTGTTCATGTCACGGCGAAGAACTCCGGCGTCTCTGCCGTGGTCTGGCAGATCGGTTCCCGTAAGCCGGCGGTGCAGCGTGTGATTGCAACGTGGCCCCAGGCAGAACGCGTGCGGCCTGTCTGCCAGCCAGCCAGATGGCAGCGGGAGCCAATGCGCGTTACCCTGCAGCCTGTGGGCGGCGCTGCGCTGAATCTGGATGTGCTGGGTACGTCTACCGTTCTGGTGGAAGAAGGAGACAGCGATGACTACTGAAACACCCGCATCTCCGCTGTCGCTGGAGCCGCTGCTGGAGGCGGCAGCCATTGCTCACGGGCACCTTTGCGCCGGGCAGGTGCTGGGTGTGCGCATGGCCATGCACGCATGCGCGCTGCTTGGCATCACCGACCCACGTGGCGCAGATCGCAAGCGGCTGGTCACCTTTGTCGAGATCGACCGCTGCGCGACGGATGCGATCGGAGTCGTTACGGGCTGTCGGCTGGGAA
>CALMAP010000342.1:5237-5686 GCA_937859825.1 uncultured Terriglobus sp.
GTTTGTGGACTGGGGCAAGATGGCCGCGACCTTCGTCGACCTCACGCGGTGCAAAGGCGAGGGCACCTACAAAGGTGTGCGTATCGCCGCGCTCGAAAGTTCGAAAGACCTCGCGCGTACAAGGTATCCCGGCATTGAGAACAAGAACCAAGCGCAGATGCTTGCGTATCGAGAGCTCACCGATGTCGAACTGTTCCACTCAGAGTGGGTCGAGGTCGACCTGCCGCCGAATGAGTTTCCCGGTTTCAAAAGTGTGCGCATTGTGTGTGAGCAGTGCGGTGAAGGCGTGAACTACCGGCGCGAGGTCGCGGTCGAAGGCCGAATACTATGTCAGGGGTGTGCTCAGCCTGAACACCGATACTATCGGTCCATTTGAGGAGCTTTATGCAGCGAGATACCATCGTGGCGCTCAAAAAAGGACAAGTTCTTCACTTCGATCGGAATTACAG
>CALMAP010000343.1 GCA_937859825.1 uncultured Terriglobus sp.
GCCGCCGGAGGGGGCGGAGTCTTGGTCGAGATCGGCGAGCACGGCGCTGCCGCCCCGGGGCGAAGCGCCTTCGTCCGCAAGCCCGCTGCCCGTGATCGAGCGCCGCACCGGTGAACTGGTGGAAAAGGTCATCACGGTCGACGCAGAGTACGTTCGTCAGCAGGTGGCAAGCATCGTCAAAAATCAGGACCTGAGCCGCTACATCCTGTAACCCCAGGTCCTGCGGGATAAGTTTGTCTTAATTTCAGGCAGGCCCCAGCCGCTGCGCGTTCGCGTTGCATGATGAAGATATGCAATCGCAGACGACGGATGAACAGCGCCTAAAGAAAAGCACCCGGCTTCGGCATGTGCCCGAGCTGGATGGGATTCGCGGCCTCGCCGCATTGGTGGTGTATTTCCATCACGCGTGCTACGTCTCACTGCAGGCCGGCACCGTAAACCTATGGGCAGTGCCTGTGCGCGTAATGTATGGCATCTTCGAATACGGCAACACCGGCGTCGACCTCTTCTTTGTGCTCTCGGGGTTTTTGATTACGTCGGTCCTGCTGGAGGAGCGCGGCAGTACGCGCTATTACCAGGACTTCTACTGGAAGCGCGCGCTGCGCATTCTGCCTCTGTATGTGGTTTGCCTGCTGGGCGTGTTGCTCTTCCGGCATGAGTACGGCTATGTGCTGCTTGCATCTGTCTTTCTGGTGAACTTTGCTTCGGTTATTCATGTGGCTGGGCTTGGCCCGTTCTGGACACTGGCCATCGAGGAGCAGTTCTACCTGCTGTGGCCCACAGTGGTGCGCAGGCGGAAAGCTGCCTCGCTGATGCGGTGGTCCATCGCGCTGGGATGCCTTGCGGTCGTGCTTCGGGCGCTGTTTGCCGGCCGCGGCCACTACAACTACTACCTGAGCTTCCTGCGTTGCGATGGGCTTGCCTTCGGCGCGGGCCTGGCATGCTGGTACCGTGAGTCGCGCCAACAGCCGAAGCGCAATCCAGCTACCGCCGTCCTGGGCGGTCTGTTGCTTGCCGGGGTGCTCCTGCTTGCAGCTTCCAACGCCATCGCAGCCATTGCCGTCGCAGCGGCCGTCTTTCAGACAGGCGTCGTGCTCGTAAGCGGTTCGGCCATCGGTTTGGCCGTGCTCTACTCCGGCGCTGCGGCACTTGCCGTCTTCCGTTCCCGCCTGCTTGTCTTCTTCGGGCTCATCAGCTATGCGCTGTACATGGTGCACATCTACGTGCTGGTCGCGTGGGACCACTTCTTTGGCGACCTGACCACCCCGGACAACCGCGCGTACTGGATGCGTCTGTGCGTGTGCTTCGCGATCTCCGTGCTGCTGGCAATGATCAGCCGGTACACGATCGAGCTGCCGGCGATGCGCCTGCGGAAGTATGTGCTGTCGCACCCAACGGGAAAGAAGGTGGAAGCGGGAACCGCACAGCTTCCTCTTGCCCGTATGGACTGAGCCTGTCTAAGGCAGCTCGAAGTCAACAGACAAAAGAATACCGTCGCCCGTGGTACTCCAGTTCGGCGAGCTTACCGGCTTGACCGGCTGGCCGTCGCGCACGACCACCAGGCTGCTCTGCGAGGTGGGGCAGGCCGCGTGCTCCGCGAGCCCCTCGGCATTGACACGGATAGGTGACGCCGCCGCGCTGAAGGATTCGCACATAACGATGACCCTGCCGTGAACGTTTGCGGGAACATCAACCTCCAGTGGGTGGGAGCAGCCACTCATCGCGACCAGCAAACAGACTCCAAGTGGAAGCGCAGGGATCAGATAACGCCGATGGTCCAGAAATGCCATGCGATGCCGAGCATAGCAGACCGGACTGATATCGTCAGGGCTGGACGACGAAGCGGATGGTAGAGGTATTTCCGTCCAGCGCCGTGTCCCACATGGGAGCTTTCTGCATGTGCGCATGACGTCCATCGCGCAGCACCTCAATGGAACTCTCAAACGGCGGACAGGTTCCCTGTCCCGCGCCCTCTTCATTGATTGCAATGGGTTTGGAAGGTGTGCCGACCGAGCTGCAATTGATCACGACCGTGCCATGAAAGCCTGAAGGCACCACGACCTGAAACGGCTTGCTACAGGCCTCGGTACCGCTCAGGACCAACAGGCATGCCGCGCCTGCGGCAACCTGCATGGCATATCGCTTCATTGGTTTCTCCTGCGATGGGTGGTTGAACTTAGGGCAAAACAGCAGCCTACAAATCCGCAAGCGGCTTGTCGAGGCTCTCAAATGTAACCCGGTGCAGTGCCTATGGTAACTTTTGCACGCCCAGTTTTCTCGCAAGAAAGTCCGCTGACAGTTCATACGCCGTGATCCAGTTGCGGTGTAGTAAAAAGTCGTGAACCTCGTCCGGAAAAACCTTCTCTTCAACCGGTACACCCTGTGCACGCAGTGCCGCGGCGAGCCGCACCGTTTGCGAGAAGAGCACGTTGCGGTCGTCGTCGCCCTGGATGAGCAGAACCGGGCTTTTCCAGCGCTTCACATCGGCCATCGGAGAGGATTCAAACGCTCGCTTTGCAACTGCGGCATGGTCGATGTCCGTCTCATTCCACGGTCGCCACAGGTCGAGTTCCAGCGACCAGTCGTGCACGCCGTGCAGGTCGACACCCGCAGCGTACCGGTCACTCGACCGGGCCAGCGCAAGCGCGGTCAGGTAACCGCCGTAGCTGCCGCCCCACGCGCCGATGCGCGCGGCGTCGATGTCGCCGCGTCCGGCAAGATACCGCGCCGCGCCGACCACGTCGTTGTACTCGCTGCCGCCGTTGGCACCGTAGTGCAGCGCCTGCCGGAAGTCCAATCCGTAGCCGACGCCGCTGCGGTAGTTCACACTGAAGACCGCAAAGCCAAGTCTGCACAGGTACTGATTGAACTCATAGGTCTGCGCGTAGTACTGCATGGGGTGAAAGCCGAGCAGCATCTGCCGGCGTGAGCCACCGTGAAAGAAGACGATGGCAGGCAGCTTCTGCCCAGATTTGTGAGTACGCGGAAGAAAGAGCTGGCCGTAAATCTCCATGCCGTCGGCTGCCTTGAAGAGCACCTGCTGCGGCGTCACGAAACTCTTCCCGGGAAAGCTGGCAGGCACCAGCTTCGGCGCGAACTCGTGCAGGCTGCCGTGGTCGCCCAGATACACCGGCACCAGCGGACGTTCCGGCCCACCCTGCAGCATGGCAAGGGTGCCGTCGCTCAGAATCGCCGGGGCGGTCTCAATGTCTTTGCCCGTTGTCTGCTGGCCGCTATCGCAGAAGATGTGCCGCCGGTCCACGTCTCCCACATCCCGTGTGCTGCCAGGCAGGTTGCCGCTCCAGCAGACACGCTCTCCACTCGCTGTCACCATGTCGACTTCGGCTTCGCCGTTCGAGAGAAGCTGAGGCTTGGCATTGCCCGTTGCAGACAACGCGTAGAGGCGGTTCCAGCCGCCCTTCTCCCAAGGGAAGACGATGCGGCCATCCTTCATCCAGCGCAGTGGATCGCTGCCGGAGACCTCATGAAAGAGCGAACCTGCGCCCTCGTCAGCCCGCCACAGTTCTCTTCCCTCACCGCTTGCCGCATCCGCAATCCGGATGGACCAGGGCGCTCCCTCGCGCATCCACCGGTCGGCAATGGGCGAGACGATGGGCACCTCCCGGATGAAGGCGATCTGCTTGCCGTCCAGTGACCATACGGCATCGTGGTCCAGCCCCGTGCCAGGATCGATCCATCGCAACTGGCGTGTGGCAAAGTTGAAGACCCCCACAAAGTTGTGGTCGCCACGGTTCGAGAGGAAGAGCAACTGCCTGCCATCCGACGAGAGCCGCAGCCCGCTCGCCGAACCACGAACGTAGACCAATTGGCGAACTCCGCGGGATTCCTCATGGGCGGCAGCGCCTTCCGCGCTCGCCTCCGCAGCAGGCTTCGTGTTCGCCGATACCTTTGCAAGATCGGCCACCCAGATGTTGCCACGCCGCAGAAACAGCAGCGCCGACCCATCCCGCAAAAACAGCGGACGGTGCCCCTCCGCGATCACGCGGACCTCGCCCGTGCGCAGGTCGGCGAACTCCACGTTCTGCTTGACCGGCCCCGAAAGTTCTGCCGGATTTGCGGCCATGGCGTGTTCCGAGCCTTCGGCCCCAGTGCCCCGTGTCCACGCGATGCGCTCCGCGTCTGCAGACCAGGCGATGTTGTCGATATCCTGCCCGTCGTCTTCGGTATAGTGCGTCACCTGCCGGGCGGGTTCATGCGGTGCCGCTACCCACACATTCCTGCGGCCCTCTGCATCGGTAAACCAGGCAATGCGCTCCTTTGCGGGCGCAGCCGTAAGCTGGTTCGTAAACGGGGCAGAGAGCGCCTGCTGCAACGTGAACGTGCTGGCCAGGCTCGGTGCCCCTGTCTGTCCGCCTGCGTTCCCAACCGCCAGTGGCATGCTCAGGCACAGGGCCGCCGCCATCCATCTCTGCGTCACATTTCGCATAGGCGCAGCATACGACAGCCCTGGGTCGCCGCTTGCCCGCGCCGGGCGAACCCCGTACACTACAGGGAGTCCGCTGCCGCCCGGCAGCGCCGCTACTTTCTGGCGTTTACCGCAGAACGAGTGCAGCAAAGTAACGCAGGCGCGTAGCTCAGTTGGTTAGAGCGCTACCTTGACACGGTAGAGGTCTCCGGTTCGAATCCGGACGTGCCTACCATTCTTTCCCCATCCCGGTTACACGCGAGAACGTAGCTGAGGCAGCGCCGCCATCACAAATTCGAGGTCGTCCGGCGCGAGTTCTTTCAGGGGCCTTGGCTTGTCCTGCGGACGCAGGTTCTTCTGGTTGATGCGGTTCATCAGGCTCCAGTTCTTTACCGGACGCGCGGGGCTGGGATCGGCGGGCTCATGCGCAGGCAGGTCGTAGCGGGTCAGGTCGATCACCTGCCATGGCGTTTCTACCTGCCAGTCGCGCAGGAGCGCGAGCCGGAAGTCGCGATTCATGAACCATTCCATCTCAAGGTTGTTGTACGAATCGCCCAGACCGGAGCCGCGTTCGAGAAAGCTGCACTTCCAATCAGCGTTCGTGCGATCGTTGTTCCGCCACAGTGAGCCGTACTCGCCGAAAGTCACGAACTGCACGTCGGGCCACCGCTTCCTCGTGTCAGTGACCCACATGCGCATGGCGCCGCAGACCAGCTCCTGACCGAACTCGTAGACGAGCTGCGCTTCCCAGATGTTTGTGACCCAGGCGAAGCCGTTGCGGGAGAAACCCTCATCGAAGTGGATGCTCTGCGTATGCATCACCTCGCGAGGGCCGAGATCGAGACCCCAGCCCCGGTACGTTTCGATCGGGCCTACACCGCGTCGGCTGTTATAGCCGGTCAGCTTATGGTCGAGCGCACCACTCCGGCGCGCGCAGATAAAGTCCACCGTCCAGCCGTCAAGGTTGACGCAGTCGATGAAGTCTTTCGCACCCTGAGCCGGTTTACAGAAGTGCTCAGTCGACGGGTAAAACGGATAGGACGGCGAGCCATCCGCACCGCCACCGTCAATGGCGTGCTGGCTCCAGATCACGGCATGCGCCGCGTGAATGTTCTCTTTCTCTGCCAGGTACTGCAGGTTGTTCGCGGAAAGAAAGCCGCCCATAACGCAGCCCGGGCGGTACCCTTTGCCCACGAAGGCAGAGATGATCTGCAGCGCCTCCGTCATCTCGCGGTTCACGCGTTCGCGCGGCAGGTACATCGCCGGAAAGTAACCGGGAAAGTAAGAGACCTCGTCGCCATAGCGCTGGTGGCACTCCACGGCATAGTCGCGGATCTGCTGGTAGTTGCGGCGCTTGTCTTCGAGCGCATTCAGCGTGAAGCCCCACGTCAGTCGGCCATCCGGATTGTTTGTGGCAAAGGCCTCGCGCAGCGCACGTACACCTTCCAGCGTGTGCCATGAGGACTCGTCACGATCCAGCAGCTTCACATCGCGGGAGACCTCCCACGGCGTGGTGCGGATCATGATGCAGAGCGTGACGAAGCGCTTGCCGAGAACTGTGCCGTGCTGGATGTCAGATGAAGTCAAACCGAGAACCTGCCCTTTCGCAGCAGCCGCCACAGCGCCCATCAGCGTGGTCTGCATCAGCTCTCTTCTCGTCATGGGCACCCCGGAGGCAAGTCTATGCTCATCAACATTACTCGCGGCAAATGCGATCAACGCCCATAAGCAAGACCTAGCGTGTCCGCCTTAAGCTGTAGCACGGTCGGGCAAAGGCAACAACATTAGCGCATACCTGTCCATTCGCGACACAGCGGCCTGCACCGAAGGTGCCGCGTGCGCCCCACGGAATGTGCGGCAGATGAGGCCAATGACGTATTCCTTCGATATCGCTCAGCCGGTAGTTTGAATCCTGACTGGTGAGCCGCTTGCCACACAAGCAAGAAAGCCCACCTGATCACCTCAAATTAGGAACCTAGCCCGAATGCCTTCCATCGCTCTCATGAAACAAACCTGCGCCCTTGGCCTGGCCCTTTGTCTCTCCGCGGTCTCCTCCGCGGAGGGGCGCCATCATTCTAAGTTTGCCGTCGATCTCGATGAGGTCCGTTCCAAAACAGGATCGGTGGATGTGATCGTGCAACTCAAAAACCACATGGACCCGCTGAGTGATGCGAATCTGACGCTGCTGGGCGGAAAAGTCAAAGGGAAGCTGAAAGACCTCAATTCGTTGGTGGTCAAAGTCCCTTCCGACTCGCTTGACCTGCTGGAGCAGGACCCCAACGTTCTGCACATCTCGGTCGATCACCCTCTGGGCGCACGCGACAACAAGACCGCGTCCATTGCCACCAGCGGCGAGTATACGACCGAGCCGATCAACGCAGCGGCGGCCTGGGCCAAGGGCTACGACGGCACCGGCGTAGGCGTGGCCGTGATCGACAGCGGCATCAACCAGATCAAGGACCTGGCAGCGGTGAAAGTTTCGCTGCGCACCGGTCTGATCACATCTGGAGCGGTGGTATCAGCTCCGGGGGACGCCTCTGCCGTCGGGCGGGTGGTTTACTCCAAAAGCTTCGTTCCGAACCAGAGCACCATTACCACGGACGCTTACGGCCATGGGACCCACATTGCCGGCCTGATTGCGGGCAATGGCGCATCATCGACGGGCAAAAACTACTTTCGCAGCTTCAAGGGCGTTGCGCCCAATGTGAACCTGATCAACCTGCGCGTTCTGGACGAGAATGGCGTCGGCAGCGATTCCGCCGTGATCTCGGCGATCGAGACCGCGATCAACCTGAAATCGACCTATAACATTCGCGTGATCAATCTTTCCCTTGGCCGCCCCATCTGGGAGAGTTACACGCTGGACCCGCTCTGCCAGGAAGTCGAGAAGGCATGGAAGGCCGGCATCATGGTCGTGGTGGCGGCAGGCAACAACGGCCGTAACCTGGCCATGAACACCGAGGGCTACGGCACGGTCGAAGCTCCCGGCAACGATCCCTATGTGCTGACCGTTGGCGCGCTGCGCACCGTGGGCACGCCCGCAATCAACGACGATGCGATGGCCAGCTACAGTTCCAAGGGTCCCTCCTTCATCGACCAGATCAGCAAGCCTGATATTGTCGCCCCCGGCAATCTGGTGACCGGTGGCTTCAGCGGCACCTCAAACCTGCAAACCAACAATCCCGCCTTCTTAACCACCCTGGGTTTCTATGCAAGCAATGGGGATGCAAAAAAAGCATA
>CALMAP010000344.1:0-2819 GCA_937859825.1 uncultured Terriglobus sp.
CGCGCTGCTGCTGCTCGGCCTGACCGTGCACGGCGTGGAGGCCGTGATCAGGCCGGGAGCGAAGCGCCATGCAGCCAAGCGACACAATTTCTTTCTGCCGCAATTTCAAGCCGCGCTCGGCACACCTGTTCACGCGACACCGGTTGTGGAAGTTCTCAAAGCGAGTGTTCCGGGCGCACGCATCGTGGTTGCTGCTTCAGGATTGGCTCATCAGGTTTGGCAAGGCAATCCACATGTGGAACTACTCCTGAACGTTCCGAATCCTGTAGGAGATCTGAACGCCGCTGTGAAGGCCGTTCGCGCAGCGCACCTCTTCGGAGGAGAACCATACACCACGCTCTTCACCATTGGGAATGAACGCACAAACGTCAGTCTGCTGAGCATGCTGGCTGGGCCGTCCCGGCGCATTGGCTTCGCCGTTCACTCCGGGTTGTTAAATTGCACCCTGAAGTTCGATCCCGCGATCAGCCAAATCGAAAATAATCTAAGGACTCTGACTGCGGCAGGTGTGCCTCTCGCGCATGGCGCTGACAGGGAGCCGAAGATCTATCCCGGAGCGGAGCCAATAGGAGTGACTCTTCCTGTTCGTGACGGCAAGCTACGTATTGCGCTCGCAACACAGACGTCCGTGACGCAACGGAAGAAGTGGCGCAACGAACGCTGGATCGCAGTGATTACGGAATTACGTGTACGCTACGGTGCCGAGTTCGTCTTTATCGGCACAAAGGCCGAAGCACCCGCTATCGACGAACTGCGCAAGCGCGTTCCGTTTGAGACATCGTCTCTCGCGGGCCGCACCACGATTCGGGAACTGGCGGCTGCACTGCAGCAATGCGATCTCGGCATCATGCTCGACACGGGACCTCTGCACGTAGGCCGCGCCGTTCAACTGCCCATCGTGGTTATCGCTCCTGGGTGGTCGCCCGAGATTGAATGGCTGCCGGTCGGAAATCCTCGTTATCGCATCCTCAAAAAGAGCGATTTCGGGTCACCAGTGCCCGGCGACTACATCATTGACGAGGTCTCAATTGAAGACGTTCTGCAGGCCACAGAGGAACTTCTTACCACTACGGCACGATCTCAGGACTGAGACATCGTCCTGAGCAGCGGAAAAAACTCCGGGAAGCTGATGGCCGCCGCCTCGGCGCCCTGAATGGCCGTTTCGCCGGTTGCGCGAAGCGCCGCTATGGCGAACGCCATGGCGATGCGGTGATCGTCGCCTGAGTCGATCAGACCGCCGTGCAGCGCCTGATTGCCGGGGATCGACATACCGTCTTCGTGCTCGGTGACTTCGGCCCCCATCGCGCGCAGGTTGCGCACGACGAGTGCAATGCGATCCGATTCCTTCACGCGCAGTTCTTTTGCATCGCGAATGGTTACGCCAGAGTTTGTGTACGGCGCGATCGCAGCGAGTACCGGCAACTCGTCAATCAACTGGGCGGAGAGGGTACCCGCTATCGTCGCACCCTGGATGCAAGCAGCGCCATTCGCCTGCACGGTGCCGATCAACTCCCCATGCTTTTCTTCCAGATTCAGGACTTGAACCTTCAAGCCCATGCTCACCAGAACGTCAAGCAGGGTTGACCTCGATGGATTCATTCCAAGATCGTCGAAGACGATCTGTGCGTCTGGAAACAGCAGAGTTGCACAAAGAAAGAATGCTGCGGAACTGAGATCGCCAGGAATGACTGCGTCGATCGCATGCAGCGACTGGCCGCCGCGAATGCGGATACCGTCGCTGCTGCGTTCCAGCTCTGCACCAAAAGCGCGCAGCGCATGCTCGGAATGATCGCGTGTGCGGACACTCTCAGTGAGGCTGGTCTCACCTTGTGCCTGCAGTCCAGCAAAGAGCACGGCGGTCTTCACCTGCGCCGACGCGATGGGAGTATCGAAGTGGATGGCCTGCAGAGAACCTCCATGCACGGTCATCGGCGCATGGCCCTGCGTAAGGCTGATCCGTGCACGCATCTTCTCCAGCGGCCCGCGGATGCGCTCCATTGGTCGTGCGGACAGGGAAGCATCCCCCACAAAGGTGAATGTGCCGACGTGCGGTGCGACCAGGCCGGCGAGCATGCGCATGGTCGAGCCGGAGTTACCGCAGTCCAGCGCACCTGTAGGCTGTTGGAAGTTCCCGGCTGCTCCTGTAATCGTGATCGCCGAAGGCTCCTTCGTGACAGAGGCGCCAAGCTGCTGCATGCACGCAAGGGAGCTATGCGGATCTGCGCCGGTGGAAAAATTCGCGAATGTGGACTTGCCTTCCGCGAGCCCGGCCAGCATGGCGTACCGGTGCGAGATGCTTTTATCTCCCGGCAGTCGAACGCTGCCTCGAAAGGTACGTGCGGGAGAGACGACTTCGGTGCGGGAATTTTCTTGCGACATGCCGTTTCAGGGTATCGCAGACCTGCGATCACAGTACGCGCATGATGACGAGGGTCTCGTCGTCAAAGTGTTCGGTGCCTGCCTGAAAGGAGTCGACTGCGCTGAGGACGGCAGCTACTGCATCCTCGGCAGTCCTGGGTGCGTGGTTTTCCAGTGTGCTGCAGATGCGTTCCGTTCCGAACATCTCCTTCTCCCGATTTTCCGCATCGGCAATACCATCCGAGAAGAAAACGACCAGATCTCCGGGGCTGGTCGTGAGAGTGACCTCGTCATACGTTGCATTCGGGAAGAGGCCGAGAGGGAACCCTTCTGCCTTGATCTCGTGCACCTCCGCTTCGCCGTTGGAATGCGTCAGCAGCATGGGCTGCACGGAACCCGCATTGGCGATCCGCAATTCGCGGTGATCATCGTTCCAGACCGCGAAGAGCATGGTCACGTAC
>CALMAP010000344.1:2829-11449 GCA_937859825.1 uncultured Terriglobus sp.
AGTTGGGTATTCAACTCTGCCAGCATGGCCGCCGGTTCCAACTGCCGCGCGGCCAACAGACGAAGGATGCCCGTTACCAGCGCCGCATAGAGCGCCGCCGGTGCCGCCTTTCCGCTTACATCACCGATGGCGATGGCCACTCGTCCTGGACCGTAGGGGATGAAGTCGTAAACATCGCCGCCGATGGAACGCGCTGGCAAGAAGCGCGTTGCGAACTCCGCATGGGGCAGCGGTTTAGGCGGAGGCGGCAGCAGGCGGAGCTGCACGTCCCGAGCCATCTGCAGGTCCCGCTCAAGCCGCTGCTCTTCTTCAAAAATTCGCTCGTAGAGCCGGGCATTTGAGATGGCGACGGCAATCTGGCCTGCAAGGGTGGTCAGCGTTCGCTGGTGGTCGTCATTGTAGTAATTCACACGAGTGTGTTCCAGGTCGACCACGCCGATCACGCGACCTTTGTAAAGCAGCGGCACGGAAAGTTCGGAGCGCACCTCTGGATTTACGGGGATGTAGCGTGGATCTTTACGCACGTCCGGGGCGAGCACGGGCTCACGCAGTTGCGCCGCGCTGCCGATAAGTCCAAGGCCATAAACCGCACCGCGTTCCCGGCGAACCCGTTCGCCATAGCGCGTGGAGAAGCGGTGCTCAAACTGCTGGGAGCGATCGCTCCACAGCAGAATCGTAAACATCTGGAAATCCACCACACGCTTCAGCAGCACGCCGATACGCTCCAGCAGATCGTCAAGGTCGAGAATGCTGGTGATCTCCCGGCTGATCTCAGCCAGCACGGTAAGCGTTTGCGCCTGGCGTGCGACGCGCGTGTAAAGGCGCGCATTTTCAATGGCGATGGCCATGCGCGAGGCGACGAGTTCCAGCAAACGCTGCTGATCCGTGGTGAAGGCAGCAATCTGCTCGGACTCAAGGTCGATGACACCGATGACCCTGTTTTTCACGATCAACGGGACAGCCAATTCCGAACGCACGTCTGGATTTGCGTCGATGTAGTCCGCCGCGTCCCGGACGTCCTCGATCAGCACTGACCTGCGCAGGGCCGCAGCCCTGCCTACTACCCCTTTCCCTGGGCGAATGCGGGCACGTTCAATTTCGGGAGCGTGGCCGATCTGGAAACGCATCCACAGTTCTTTCGTGCGCTCATTGATCAGGAGAATGGCGAAGATGCGGTAGTCCACCACGGCCCGGACCAGTTCCGCGACCCGTCCCATAAGCGTCTGCAGATCAAGCGTGGTGTTTAGCGCATCCGCAAGCCGGAGCAAAAAATCAACATGAGGAATGGCATTGCCTGTGGGCGGAATGGAAACGCGCGGAGGCCTTGCTTCCGCGGGAGCCGCATCGCTGTCTACAGGACGGTAATCTCCCTCAAATTCGAGGGAGGAAGGGTTTCCTGTAACGCGTACCTCCGAGGCAGCCGACGCCTGCGCGCCGGTTGCTACGATCACTTCGCGGTCTGGAGAGAACTCGTCCAATCTGCCTCGTGCGTTTCGTTCAGTAGCCCGTGCTCACCGGAGTATCTGCCGTGCCACACAACTCCTGTACGATGCGAACGCTGGCACTTGCGCCAATCCGGTTGGCACCTGCATCCAGCATTGTTCGGCAATCGGCAAGCGTGCGAATGCCGCCGGAAGCCTTTACGCCGCATCCGGTTCCGGCGATGGCACGCATGAGCGCGATGTCTTCTGCCGTTGCGCCGCCAGTTGAGAATCCGGTGCTTGTCTTGATGAAATCCGCGCCCGCCGCAACCGCTATCTCGGAGGCTTGCGCTTTCTCATCGTGAGAGAGCAGGGCCGTCTCGAGGATCACTTTGAGGATGCCACCGCCGTCATGCACCGTGTCGGCTACCGCCTGAATGTCATCCCTCACAAGTGCGAAAAGACCACTCTTCAGGAAGCCAACATTCAGGACCATGTCTACATCATGGGCGCCTGCTTTGAGCACCTCTTCGGCCTCCTGTCGCTTCGTTGCAGCGAGCGACGCGCCGAGTGGAAATCCGATTACGACTCCCACAGGAACACCGGAACCAGCCAGCAATTCGACCGCTGTGGGTACCCAGCAGGGGTTGACCATTGCGCACGCAAAATGGTATCCCGCAGCCTCACGGCAGAGCTGCTCGACCTGAGCGCGGGTGGCTTCCGGCTTGAGCAGCGTGTGGTCGAACACAGCCGCGAGTGCGCCTGGCTCGTGCTTTGCTTGATCAAGTTGAGTCGGGGTAAGGAAGTGCGTCTGCGTCAATGCGGTCTCCTGCGCTATGTGCTGTGACGCAAGTCATTTTACTTGCGCGTCCGCAAGGCTGTGCAGCGTCGTGGCTTTCAGGCGTGTTATTGCCTCGGGTATTCTTTGAGTATGCCTATCGATCCGATTGCACTGACGCGAAAGCTCGTCGATATCGAATCGCCCACGTACCAGGAAGGCCGGTGCGGGGAATTTCTTTCCGAGTACCTCTCCGGGCTCGGATATCAGGTCGAGCGCCAACCCGTGCAACAGCCTGAACTTGGGGAAGGCATCGCCAGCGGTGACCGCTTCAATGTCTACGCGCGCCTGCCGGACTCGTCTCCCACGGTCACGCTGTCAACGCACTTCGACACGGTGCCGCCATATTTCCCGTCCAGCGAAGACGACACCTATGTCTACGGGCGTGGCTCATGCGATGCCAAGGGCATTCTCGCTTCTCAGGTGGCAGCTGCAGAAAAGCTGGCAAAGAACGGAACACCGGTGGGCCTGCTTTACGTCGTAGGAGAAGAACGCGATTCTGCAGGAGCAAAGGTAGCTAACCTGGACGGTCACGGCTCGCGATACCTGATCAACGGCGAACCCACCGAAAATCGCCTCGCAATCGCCACAAAGGGAGCACTTCGTGTGGTGCTCACCGCGTACGGAAAGATGGCGCATTCTGCCTACCCGGAACTTGGAGAGTCCGCCATCGACAAGCTCATCCAGGTGCTTCACGAGCTGCAACAAACAGAACTTCCGGTGGACCCGGAGATCGGTCCTTCCACGCTGAACGTGGGTCTCATCTCGGGCGGAAGAGCGCCAAACGTAATCTCTGATGCGGCCGAGGCGCAACTGCTCATCCGGCTGGTTGGTCCCTCGCAGGAAGTAAAGACGATTGTGGAGCGTGTTGTCGCGGGCCGGTGTACCGTCGAGTACAAGCTGGAACTGGCCACCGTACGCATGAAGCGTGTTGCAGGCTGGGAAACGATGATTGCGAAGTACGCGACTGACATCTCGTCTCTGACAAACTGGGGCGAGCCGCTTCTGCTCGGTCCTGGAACGATCCACGTCGCCCACACTTCCGAGGAGAAGGTGCTCAAATCTGAGTTGCTGGATGCCGTGGACAAATACGCGGAACTTGCAGCTTCACTGATGTAGCTAACGCATCTTGCGAATGACGAAAACGGCAGCCGCTGAGATAGTGGCTGTCGCTCCCAGCAGAATCAGAATTGCTTCTCGATAGCTTGCCTGGACTGCGGGGTTTGTCTGCGAGACGTTGTCGCGGCACTGGCTGCAACCCTGTGCAGAAAGCGGCGTATGCAGCGAGCTTACAAGTGCGAGCGCAAGACCGAGCTGTGCACGTTTACTGCCCATAGACCAGTAGAGCAAAAAGAAAGATCCAGAAAACTCCCATGCTGTGCCAGTACCAAGCAGAGCAATCCACCAGAATCTGGCGCGATTCCAGGGAACGTGCGGTTTTCATTCCAACCAGGGCGGCACCCAGAAAGAAGATGCCGAGCAGCAGGTGCAATCCGTGCGTACCCGTGATCAGGTAAAAGAAGTGGGAGGAAGGATTGTCCGCGAAGTAGATTCGCTGCGAGCGCAGCTGCGCCCACGCAACAAGCTGGCCCCAGACGAACAACAGTCCCAGCAGAATCGAAGCGATTAGCCACGGGATTACGCGCTTCCGCGTCGGACGACCGAGGCCGAGCCATTCTTCCAGCGCATCGATTTCGCGGAAAATGCCGCGCCGGGCAAATTCCATGGTCACAGAGGATACGAGCAGCACAGCCGTGTTGATCCAAAGGATGGATGGAATCGAGATCGCCAGCCAGGGATTGATCCAGCGGTTGTAGGCATCGAAATGACCGGCGTGCTTTGAGACAAAGAAGGCGCTCACAATGGCTACGAAAAACATAAGGTCGCCGCCCAGAGCGAAGAACAGCCCAAGGCGGTACTGCTGCAGCTTTTCCCGTGGACCGCGTCGGCCCTGTGGCCGATTGTGCCAGTTGTCGTTGTCGCCGCCACCACCGGTGTGTTTTTCGTCCACTGGCGGGCGACGCCCACCTCCGGTGTCGCCCTCGTCATACCGCTGCGCAGGGCGCTGTTCCACGTCGTCGGGATGGAGAATGGCTGGCAAACTGAACCTGAGCCGAGTCTACTCCGCAACCGGGGCAGATGCCCATTGTGGCAGGAACTCATGATCGCCGGTAATCGCCGATGTGTAGTGACACGGGTCGCGGTGACACACGGGCAAAATACGAGCATCCATCGGCATCCATTCCATGGTTGTCGCAGTCCAGGGATTTGGGGCCGAAAGCTTACCGCGCCGCCAGCTCCAGACCACGTTCGCAACCCACATCAACTGGCCTGCGGCCAGCAGCAGTGCGCTTGCCGTGATGTGCTTCTCCAGCGGAATCGTGTTTCGTACCAGGTCTCCGGCTGTTCCAGCGATGCCGGTGAGTTGCGCGTAATGGCGGGGCTCACCGGACAGACCTGTAAGGTGCATCGGTAGAAAGGTGTTGTAGGCAAAGAACAGCGTCCACCAGAAGTGAAATTTACCCAGCTTCTCATGCATCATCCTTCCAGTGACCAGCGGGAACCAATATGCGGAGCCAGCAAAGATGCCGAAGATTGCCGCCATGGCCATAATCAGGTGAAAGTGCGCGACAACAAAAAAGGTATTGTGCAGGTACGCGTCTAGCGCCGGCTGCGCGAGGATTGGGCCGGTTACTCCACCTGCAATAAATACCGAGACAAAGCCGAGCGCCCACAGCATCGGTGTGTCCAAACGCGGGTGTGATCGCCACAGCAGAACCAGCCAGTTCAAAACCTTTGCGGTTGAGGGAAGCGCGATGGCGATCGTCGTAATTTCAAATGCTGTACCGGCAAACGGGTTCAGGCCTGCCACGAACATGTGGTGTCCCCACACGATCACGCCCAAGCCTCCGATCATCAGGGTAGTCGCGATCATCATGCGGTAGCCGGGAATGCGACGTTCCGCAAAATTTCCAAGCAGCATGGTTACCAGACCCATGCCGGGAAGAATTGCGATGTAAACCTCGGGATGTCCGAAGAACCAGAAGAGATGCAGCCAGAGCAGCGGGGAACCGTCACCATGCCGCTGGATGACCATGCCGTTCAACCACTGCACGGAAGGAACGAAAAAGGCCGTGCCGAGATGACGATCGCAGAACAGCAGAACAATCGCGGCAAGCAAAACGGAAAAGACCAGCACCGTAAGAAATGAGGCGGTGAGCCAGGCCCACACCGTCATGGGGAGGCGCTGCCAGGTCATCCCCTCGCATCGGCACCGCACCACCGTGACGATCGTATTCACTGATCCCAACGTGGACGCAATGCAGAAAACAGCCAAGGAAAGGAGCCAAGTATCCATGCCGAGTGCCTGGCCCGGCCCGGCATCTGCCATTACCGAAAGAGGCGGGTAAGCCGACCAGCCCCCGATCGGTGCACCACCTGGAACGATAAAGGCAAACAGCAGAATGACGAAGCTCAATGCCGTGAGCCAGAAACCGGTCGCATTCACCAGAGGGAGCGCCATCTCCCGTGAGCCGATCTGCTCTGGAAGTACCAGATTGGCGAAGCCGGACTGGGGTGCCACGGTCAGGACAAAAAAGACCATAAGGGTGCCGTGCATGGTCACATAAGCAAGGTACTCTTCCGGCCGGAGAACCCCTAAAAGCGGAACGTTCCAATCCGGCCACACGCGATGAATGCGCATGGCGATGGAAAGAAGTGTTCCTACGCCCACCGCGAGCACCGCAAGCAGCAGGTAGCCCATGCCCAGCCAACGATGGTGCGGCCATACAGTCACAATCCGTTCCGCATTCCCCTCGTGCGCTGCCTTCGATTCAGAAGAGGACCTCATCATGGCTGCACCCGTGTCGTCTGTGCCTGTTGTTGGGCGATCAGCCACTGATGGAATTGGTCCGGTGGAAGTACCCGTACGATGGCCTGCATGCGGTAATGACCGAGACCGCAAACCTGTGTGCAGAGCACCGGGTAGTCACCGGGCACGGTGGCCGTAAAGTGGACGTGGAAGGTCTCGCCCGGAATTGCGTTCTGCTTGATGCGCAGCGACGGCGCAGCGAAGCCGTGAATCACGTCCAGCGCACGCAGACGCAGGTCGATCTCTTTCCCGGCAGGAATCACCAACATGGATCGGACAAAGTCGTCCTTTCCGCTGTTATCTGCCGGATCGATTCCCACGGGATTTCCCGCGCCTGGCTCGATCAGCCTTGGCGAGGTTGTGCCAAACGCCGCATCCTGCCCCGGATAGCGGAAGTACCAGGCAAACTGCATGCCCGTGACCTCCACCTGCATGGCTGCAGGCTCGGCACCGCTGTACCGGCTTGCCGCCCAGAGCCGTGTCGATCGAAACGCAAGCGTGAAGAAGAGTGCCGCCAGCAGGAGAAGAGGCAATAACTCATAGCGCCATCGGCGGTGTGCGAGCGGTGGGGCAGATCGCCGGAGCACAACAGCCGTGAGCAAAACCACATTGGCAAGCAGAAACAGAGATGCGAAGATCGAGAGATTGAGAATCAACTGGCGATCGAGCGCGGGCCCGTGAAGGGCAGCATCAACCGGCAGCGGCCAGTGTGCAATCATCGCCGGACTACTTCGTCACCATGTCGAGAAAAAACCGGTGCACTCTTGTGTCTGGCGACAGCTCGGGATGGAAGGTCGCTGCAAGCAGATGGCCCTGACGGACGAGCGTGGGTGATCCGTCCCGTTCTGCCAACACTTCCACCTCCGGTCCGGTTTCTGCAATGCGCGGGGCACGGATATACACCGTCTCAAGTGGCCCCCCGGGCAGTTTGGTCGGGGTTTCCAGGATGCGCGAATCATTCTGACGCCCATACGCATTGCGTTCAAGAGTCATGTCCATCACAGCAAGGGACCGCTGTTCAGGATTCTTCACTTTTGTGGCCAGCAGGATCGCACCCGCGCAGGTGCCGAAGGTGGGGTGAGTCGTAACAAATTCGTGAAGGCTCTCAAAGAATCCATTACGCTCAAGATGC
Source organism: uncultured Terriglobus sp. (assembly GCA_937859825.1). Classification (GTDB taxonomy): domain Bacteria; phylum Acidobacteriota; class Terriglobia; order Terriglobales; family Acidobacteriaceae; genus Terriglobus. The sequence continues at coordinate 10,092 of CALMAP010000344.1, forward strand.
TTTAAAAAGGTCGTGGACTCGCCGCCGGGCAGAATCACCGCATCCAATTCCGTAAGCTGATCAGGCGTGCGTACCAGCACCGCGGCTGCACCCAATTCGCGCAGGCGCTGTGCATGTGCCTCGAACGCCCCCTGCAGGGCAAGCACTCCGATCGTAGGCGCACTTTTTCGTTCAAACCTGGCGCTGTTTCCGGAGTTCATACTCGCATTCTATTCCCGCGAATACAAAAGGCCGCGTTGCCGCGGCCTTTCTGCGCTGTATCGAAATCCTACCAGCCGCGTGTCTGCATCAGCTGCGATTCCTCGATAGCCGCCGCGGCAAGGCCCTTCATGCTTCCTAGCACTGCTTCGGACGCCTCTGCGACGATCTTTGGATCGTTGTAGTGCAACGTCGCGAGCACAATTGCGCGGGCGCGTGAAACAGCCTCGGCATGTTCCTCCTGATTCCGATGCTGATTGACGTCGTTCTTGGTACAGAGTCCGATCTCCGCATCCATTTGCGTCCACGCAGCTACGTCGAGCGGGTTTGCGCCGTCTTTCATAAAGATTCCGGAACCGACAAACACCGTCTCCGCGCCGAGTTGCATCATCAATGCGGCGTCTGCCGGTGTGGCAATGCCGCCTGCGGAGAAGTTCGGCACGGGCAACTTGCCTAGCTTCGCAACCAGGCGCACCAATTCGTAAGGTGCACCATGCACCTTGGCGGCGTTGTACAGTTCCTCATCCCCAAGCACAGTCAGAGCTTTGATTTCGCGAACAATCTGGCGCATATGCTGCACGGCGTGCACGACATCGCCCGTACCAGGTTCACCCTTGGTGCGGATCATCGCCGCACCTTCCGCGATGCGCCGCAGCGCCTCACCAAGGTTCCTCGCTCCGCAAACGAAGGGTGTTGTAAAGGCATGCTTGTCGATGTGGTAAACCTCATCGGCAGGCGTCAGCACCTCGGACTCGTCGATGAAATCGACGCCAAGCGTCTCCAGTACTTGCGCCTCGGCAAAGTGGCCGATGCGCGCCTTTGCCATCACCGGGATAGAGACGGCTCCGATAATCTCCTTGATGAGCTTCGGATTGGCCATGCGGGCGACGCCGCCCTGCGCACGGATCATTGCCGGAACGCGTTCCAGCGCCATCACGGCCACCGCACCAGCCTCTTCCGCGATGCGCGCCTGTTCCACGCTCATCACGTCCATAATCACGCCGCCCTTCAGCATCTCTGCCAAGCCAGTTTTCAATCGGAGTGTTTGCGGTGCGTAGTTCCCGTTGGAGGTGTTTAAAGTGGCATCTGCCATGGCGTTTGGCTCCTGAGAATGACCTTGTAAGCCCGATGAGGGCCGCTATTGAAGGGGGAACGTGTGG
>CALMAP010000345.1:0-8355 GCA_937859825.1 uncultured Terriglobus sp.
GGTGGCACATTGCCGTAGGCTGTTCGTCAATTCAGGCAGTAAGGCCGGCGTGTGAGCGTCGGCTTTATTGCGTCACCGGTTGCAGCTTTCCGCGCAGAATGTGTACCCTGAGCGTCTGTAACAAACAGGTAAAGCCTACCCTGGATTTCTGAAGACAAGAGGAAGGTGCCCGTAATGCCGAAATACTCTCCCATTCCGCTCCATTCTGCGGTTGCCGGATGTGCCCTTCTGCTTGCAGTGCTTCCAGCCTATGCAGCGCACCTACGGCATGGGCCGACAGCGGGCAAGCACAAGGCGAAGAAAGCCGCAGCTTCGTCGCATGCAGTATCCACACGTCCGCGGGCTATTGACGACGCGAGAGCAACAGAGATCCAAACAGCGCTCGTAAAAGCCGGCTATCTGGATAGCGCCTCCGGCCATTGGGACGATGCAAGTGCTTCCGCCATGCGCAAATTGCAGAGTGACAATGGCTGGCAGACGAAGCTGATTCCCGACTCCCGGGCACTGATCAAGCTGGGTCTGGGACCAAACATCGATGCGGGTGCCGGCGCGGGCGGTATCAGCATGACTGGCGTCCAGGCAACACACGACGCAGTTTCCTCTGCTGAGGTAGTTGGAGAACAGAAGTAGGCATGTTAGAAAGGCGACTCATGGCCGCACTGGCCATGCTCTGTGTTGCGGCAACGGCGAATGCTATGGAACTGAAAGTAACTGCCCCCGCCATCGAACGCACGCTTGAGCAGCAGCTCTTCAATGGCCCTGAAGGCAGATACTACATTCGTGGTGATGTGAATTCAGCCTGCTACGTCTATGTGGACCAGCCTTCCGTAAAATTCGCAGACGACCGGCTTGTGGTGCACGTTCACACACATTCCAGACTCGGTGCGGGCATGTTCGGAAAATGTGTCGGGTTAGGATTCAACACCGAGGCGGATGTCTCGGTTATTCCAGATGCCGAGGAAGAGACGATCGGGTTTCGGGATGCCCGCATTGATCGGTTCACCGGCAACAGGGAGCTGGATGCACTCCTGGTTCCCTTTTTAAGCAGGAAGATGCCGCAGAAAATGAGAATCAACGCAGCGGAATTGCTACGCTCGGCTCTGGCAAAATCGAAGCAATCGACCGGCTACGACGTGACGCTGGACCGGTTGAAGATTCATTCCATGCTGGTTGAGAACAATGCCGTAATCGTCGACGTGGACGGGAATCTGCGCGTCAATTAGCGGAGAAAATTCGCACTATTTCGCCGCTTGCCGCTTTTCGGATGGTAACGTCACAATCACTTCGCCGGGCCGGGTGTAGTGGAGGTCTTCTCGCGCCTGGTGCTCGATTGCATTTGGATCGTTCGTGAGGCGATCAACGTGCCCCTGCAGCTGGCTGTTTTCCCGCTGGAGCGTCTTGCTCTCACTTTGCAGATCGCGCAAGTCGTGCCGCTTGTTGCGGAAGGCTGTAATGCCGTTCTGACCAAAAATCACGTGGAAGCCAAGCATCACAGCGAGCACCGCGGCGCCCACCGTCGCGATCTTCCGGCGAACGGCAAAGAGCCATTCGCCTGCGCGCGCGGACATGGAAAGCGCCCTTCTACCCCGCGCGATATGTTTGCTCCCCGGCATTGTTCTAGCTAAACGCAATCACCTCTTTGCCGCAAGGGAATGCCGAAAAAAGAATCTGCGGAGATACGGCCAAATACCTTGGTCTGCTTCTACCGATTGACCGTTCCCTACCTTACGGGTCCGGTTCTGAGCCTCGCTTACAATGGACTAGAGCAGGTTGTATGTCCTCGCGTACCGTTGCGCCGCCTGCGCAACCCCAAACCACAGTCCTGCTGAAACGCGACGGGCACATTGGAGTCATACGAAGTATGAGCAGCACAGCATCCGTTGATGTACAGGAAATTAAAATTGCCCACAGTCCGGACTCGGACGACGCATTTATGTTTTACGGTCTCGCCACGAACAAGGTGCGCGTACCTGGTTACAAGTTCGTGCATACGCTCACAGACATCGAGACGTTAAACCAGCGAGCCATCTATGATCCTTATTACGATGTGACCGCCATCTCGTTCCACGCGTACCCTTACCTGCAGGAAAACTACGCTCTGATGGCGTGTGGCGGCTCAGTGGGAGAAGGATACGGTCCCATGATCGTGTCCCTCAAGAAACTCACACAGGACGAGATCAAGCGTGTGAAGATCGCCGTACCCGGCACACTCACTACTGCTTACCTGACCTTGAAGCTCTTCGCTCCAGAAGTTGAGACCGTTACCGTTCCCTTCGATCAGATCATTCCCGCGGTTCTGCGAGGAGAGTTCGATGCAGGGCTAATCATCCATGAAGGCCAACTGACCTACGCGGGCAGCGGTCTGCACAAGGTGATTGACATGGGCCAATGGTGGCGCGAGTTGACTGGCCTGCCGCTTCCACTTGGTGGAAACGCAATCCGGCGTTCGCTCGGTCTTGAGACGATGCACACCGCCACGCAGGCGCTTCGCGATTCCATTCAGCATGCGCTCGATCATCGTTCCGAAGCGCTGGAGTATGCCATGCAGTTCGCGCGCGACCTCGACACTTCGCTTGCAAACCGCTTCGTCGGCATGTATGTGAATGAGCGCACGCTGAACTACGGAGATGACGGCCGTGAAGCCATCAAGCGTCTTCTGAACATGGGCTACGAACGTGGCGTGATTTCACTTGCTGCGAAGGTAGACTTCATCGACTAGGGAATCCTCTTCTCAAGAGACCAGCGCAGGCTCTGCTGTGCTGGTTTCTTTGCGAGGGTCCGGGGCAGCCATTCTGCAAATTCGCTACATGATAGCCAGCCGGCCCGAATCAGGAGCAGGCTGCGGGACCCCACCAAGCGGCAGGAAGATGCGGAATACGGTACCCCCATTCCCTTGCCCGTCATGTCTGAATTTGCTCCGTACGGCAATCCTGCCCTGATGGCGTTCCACGATCTCCCTTGAGACCCACAGGCCAAGGCCGGTGCCTGTGATGCCCTTGGTAGAAAAAAACGGTTCGAACAGGTGGGAGAACGCCTCTTTGAGCATGCCGGTACCCTGGTCGGCAATCGTAAGTATCAGCCCTTCCTGCTCACTGCCATGATCGTGCATAAGTTTGGTGCGGAGATAGATGGTGCCTCCAGGCAACGATGCGTCGATCGCATTGCTGAGTAGATTCACAATAACCTGGCGAATTTCTCCCTCATACGCGAGCAGGCGTCGAGACGTCTGGAAATTTCGCTGAACGCTGATGTTCTGGCGACGCATACGGGGCTCGAAGAGAGCGAGCACGGTGGCGGCAAGCTCGGCTAAATCGCTCTCGACCGGTCGACTCGCCTGGCGATGAAAGCGAAGGGTTTGGACGGTAATCTGAGCAACTCGGTCGAGCTCTTTTTGAGCCAGCTCCAGGTACGATCGACCCTCATCCGTAAGCTCTGTGCCCTGCACCAGAAAGAGGCAATTCGTAACAGCCGCAAGCGGATTGTTGATCTCGTGCGCGACAGAAGCGGCAAGGCGCCCAGCGACGGCCAGCTTCTCCGTTCTACGCAGAACTTCTTCGCTCTGCTTCTGCTTGGTACGGTCTACAAGAAATGTCGCAAGGCGACGGGTTACCGCCGGATCATCCGGATTCAAATAGGCATTTCCAACAAGTACATCGCCTGCGGAGCCATCGCGACGATAGCACTCCGTCTCCACGGATTCGGCTGCGTTGCTGAAACTGTCCGGCCCCGGATTGCAGACGAGTTCATTCAGCCGAATATGCTGGAGCGAGAGTTCCGCGACGGAGTAGCCCAGCATGGATGCAACTGCTTCGTTTGCATAGGTAATCTTTCCATTGGAATCGCTCAGCAGGAGTCCAACCGGCATTGCGTCGACCAGCCTGTGAAACCGCGCTGCGCTCTCTCTGAGAGCACGCTCCGCTGCCAGCTTTAAGCGCCTTGCCTGCGCTTCGCGCAACTCTCGCTCGACCGCCGGAGCCAGCCGCGCGAGGTTCTGTTTGATGACGTAGTCCTGTGCTCCGGCGCGCATGCTGGCGACGGCGGTCTCTTCGGACATGGCGCCCGACATCATGATGAAGGGCAGATCGAGGCCGCTATCTTTAACAAGCTTCAACGCTTCCGGCCCACTGAAAGTGGGCAGGTTGTAGTCGGCCAGAACGATGTCGACCTGTGTACCGGAGCGAAGAGCCGACTCCATTTCCGATTGTGTTTCTACCCTGACAAGCTGCGGCAAGAAGCCGCTCTTGCGCAGATGGCGTTGAAGCAACAGAGCATCGTCGGGGTTGTCCTCAACGAGCAGAACCCGCAGTGGCCGTGCAGCTAGTTCTTCGGTGGGCATTCGTTCAACACCAGCCAGTACATGCCCAGTTGCCGGGTCGCTTCCGCAAAGTCGCTGAAGTTGACCGGCTTGCGGATATAGCTGTTCACACCGAGGCTGTAGCTGCGCACCACGTCACGCTCCTCATCCGACGAAGTGAGAACCACCACCGGCAGCATTCGCGTGGAATCTGCCTCACGGATACGGCGCAAAACTTCCAGACCGTCCAGTTTTGGCAGCTTCAAATCCAGCAGAATTACCTGCGGCCGAATGGGACTGGACCCGAACAGAAGATTCACCGCCTCTTCTCCATCGCGGGCAATGGCCACTTCGTTCACGATGTTGGATTTCTTCAGGGCACGAATCGTCAGCAGTTCGTGGTCTGGATCGTCTTCCACAAGAAGAATCATTTTGCCTTCAGCCATAGCACTACCCTAGCGTAAACCAGAACTTGGCACCCCGGTCAATTTCACTTTCAGCACGAATCGTGCCGTGGTGCCTGCGCACCACACGCGCCACAGTAGCAAGCCCAATCCCTGAACCCTTGAAGTCCTTATCTCCGTGCAGACGATGGAAAGCATTGAAGAGCTTCTGTGAGTAATGCATGTCGAAACCGGCTCCATTGTCTTCGACCACAAAGGCTGATGTTTCCTCATCAAACCAGACGCGGATCAAGCTTTTAGGCTTCTTGGAACTGAACTTCACGGCGTTGCCCATTAGATTCTCCAGCGCCACGCGAAGCAAATGTGGATCTGCATTGGCATGCATTTCCCGGGCTATGGTGAACTCGATGTTCTGTCCGGGATTTTCTTCCGTCAGGTTTGCCCCTACGCTCTCCGCCAGAGCCGTCACATCCACGTCCTGCCGTTCAATTTCAGCCCTGGTGATGCGGGACAATTGGAGCAACGCGTCAATCAAGCCACCCATACGCTGGACACCTGCACGCACGCGCGCGATGTAATCGCGCCCGGTGGCGTCAACCGCCTCGGTGTAGTCCTCCTGCAGGGCAAGGCTGAAGCCATCGATGGTACGCAGTGGAGCACGCAGATCGTGCGAAACAGAGTAGCTGAACGCCTCCAGTTCGCGATTGGTGCTCTCCAGCTCCGCCGTTCTTTGCTTTACCCGATCTTCCAGTTCCCGGTTCAGGATCTGGACTTCCTCGGTGTTGCGCGCGATCTGCTCGTTCGCAATGGCCAGCCGTTCGGCAGTGTCCTCTGACGTATAACGCAGCTCTCTTTCCCGTGAAAGGATGCGAAAGACAAGAATCAGGAGCGTCAGGTCCATTACGCTGGCCAGTGCAACTGCAAAGTAGGCAAGTGTGCCGCTCTGCTTGGCCTCCTGCTCGCGAATCACCAGCAGGCGGCGCTCTTCCTGCTCCATGTCGTCCGCGATGGCGCGCAGCGTCTTCATCTGTTCAAAACCGCTGCCGCTCACCACCATGGATTTTGCTGCGTCGTAGCCACGATTTCGGCGCGCTTCGATGCTGCCGGCCAGCATGGCCAACCGTTGTTCAATCACGGCGTGCGCCGCGCGCGCAGACTGTACCTGATGCAGATTGTCCTGGGTCTGTGTTTGAAATGCAGCCAGCTCAGACGGTAAGTTGTCGATGGCCTCGTTATAAGGCTTCAGATATCTGTCTTCGCCAGTAATGAGGTAGCCGCGGGTCGCTGTCTCAGCATCTTTTGCGGATCCCATAATCCGCTCGACATCGTAAATTACCTGCCAGGTATGAGACAGCCAGGACTCGCTGCGTAGAAGGCTTCGAACAGCGGCGACCGCGAACCAGGTGTTGAGGCAGATCACAAGGACCATGCCGATTAGCACTTGCATATGCTTGCTTCGCCGTTGCGGACTTTGCACAGTGCTTTCAGAATCTGACATGTGAAGTCAGATGTCGAATTTTGAGAAGTTGTCTGGTGGACGCGGTAGGAATCGAACCTACAACCTGTCGATTAAGAGTCGAATGCTCTGCCAGTTGAGCTACGCGTCCGGATACAACATCAAGGCCGTTGGAGTGCCTTGGCGCGCTGGTTCACGCGACTTTTCTAAGTTAACACACGCTGTTGCGGAAGACTAGAAGGTGAACGCCAAACCAGCCTGCAGAACGCGAGGAGTCTGTGCAAGATACAAGGTTTTGCCATCACTAGAGAGGAACGGCTGGTAGCCCTGTGCAAGAAGATTCTGCAGGTCCACAATTGCTTCCATGCCGCCGGGCATCATTGGCAAATGACGAAGCGATTGACGGAGCCTGCAATTCAGGTAAGCGGTCTCGCGGGTATTTGAAAATGAATCCACAGGTGTCAGCATACGTTCCGGTTGCCACCTGTAACCGCCATGAATGGTCGTATCGGTCCGCGCGAACTTTCCATCAACATAGATTGCGGAAGAAAGGCTGCTCTTTACTGCGGCATGCGCCAGCACTTCACCGAGCGTAGCCTGCTTTAACGCCTCGCTTCTTAAAGCGCTGCCGTCAGAGACCTCCGCAGTGATCGCGAATGCATTTGTGATCGGTTGACGCACCTGCAGCCGGACACCCGTGGAATCATAATGACGAGCTGAGGTAGCAAACGTCTGGGTTGTGGGATCTGACAAGACAGATGCGCTATCCGTGCTGCCGGACGTAAGCACGCCAGAGCCGTACAACAGCGGATTTTTGACTTGATCGCGGTACGCCGTTAAAGCAACGCCTCCTTTGCGCCAGGTTTGCCCTGAGAGACTAAGGGCATCGTGACGGCCAGTCTCAAAGAGAAGGTGACCGTCTTTTGAAACCGCTACTGGCATGGCAGCAACGACTCGGTCAAGATCTTCCAGAGACTCAAGCCCTCGAGCACGTGTGAAAGTGTAGGCGATGACCACGCCGTCCGCAGGGCGGTAGGCCAGCTTGAAAAATGGCTCCAATGTGACGGCATTTCCCGCAAGATTGAACGCCCGAATTGCAGACCCGACATCCAGCCTCAGCGCGTCACCGAGCTCAATTCGTTGAGCATTTCGCAGCACTGCTGTCTGCGCTCCGTTGTTGCGATGACTGTCCATCAGCTCGGGGTGCGATGTGTATGTCAGTACGGAGCGCGAAAGTCCTCCTAAGAGCATCCGCTTTTCCCATCCTGCGGTGATCTCGGCGGAGGGCGCTACCGGATAGGGTGTACGCGCTCCGGAAAAATCCGCACGCACCAGTGCGGTTTCGCCACTACCGCTCTGCCGCTCCAGGAAGAGCACATTGTGGCTACCGCCCCTGGCAAAAGCTCCACTATTGCTTTCCGCTGAAATCCGGCCCTGTGTCCGCACATTTTTGTGCTCGGCCGCACTGGTCGAAATACTCAAGGGATTGCTGACACCTTGATCCATGACCCGCAAAACAGGGCGCATGCTCGACGAGCGAAGCGCCCACATCCAATCGTCTTCCGTGTCGGCTGAGCGGCGTGTGGCGGGTAGCCACTGCGACGTGGCAAGCAGCGTAGAAAGGGTAAGATTGACGACCGCACGGGAACCGGTGGAAATTTCCAGCTTGCTACGCACAGCAGGCAGAAAGAGAGCGGCAGTGGCACGAACACGGTACATCCCCGGCGGCAGGTCTGCGATACGGTAGTGCCCGTGCGAATCTGTGAGCGCGGTCGCAGTGAGCGTGGTATTTGGTACCAGCAACTGAACCAGAGCACCCATCTGTGGAATGCCTTCTGCGTCAATGATGGTTCCACTTACGCTGCCGCCATGAAACACCGAAAGATTTCTGTGTGCCGATTGAGCCGAAACGCAGGCAATCGGAGCCAGCGCCGCCAGAATCGTTCCACTCCCGTATTTCACACAAAATCGAAACATCACGCCTGTCTGCCTTTACCTCGTAACAGCCACCGAAAAGGCACCTGGGACAGGCGCGAAATCTGCCTGGCTAGCTGAAACCGACTCTCCTTCCAGCTATGCCACAAACGCTTCATCGAGTAGATTACTCCACCGTGAAGGGAGCTGACTGCGAAATCTGCTGTTTGGATACGCCGTCGTTCACCTTGATCAGCACCTGGTACTTGCCTGGCTGCAGGCTGGCG
>CALMAP010000345.1:8365-8666 GCA_937859825.1 uncultured Terriglobus sp.
CATACTCTTTTCCAGAGTCACCTGATCGGCGTTCGGATTCGTCTTTACCGTCGATTCTGAGGTCTGGAGAATCGTTTTATTGTTGTTCAGATCAACGACTTCGTAGTTGATCTCAGCGTTGTTCTGCTTGCTCTTCTCGTCAATGCCAAGGTTATACACCTGCATCCAGAAATTAAGGTTCTGGTCGCGCTTGAACGAAACGGGAATCGCTGGGCTCGTCGAGACGCTAGGAATGACCTTGGTATTGCCAATGACGAAGTTTCCAGCTCCGATCTCTTTTGTGGGCACCCGGGCCATGCTC
>CALMAP010000346.1 GCA_937859825.1 uncultured Terriglobus sp.
ACGAAGAGCACGTTGGAAAGGGCATCGCTGTCCGTGGCTGACGGAGCAAGCACCGTTACCTGGAGAACACCCGCAACCGGTTGCAGCGTTTGCGGATTCATGATGTGGCAGTACAGGTGCCCCTGCAGTGTGAAGTTCTTCTCTGAGCAATTTGCGGTGGAGAGTGTCATGTCCCGCAGAGAAACCACAGAAACACTGCTGCCGCGATGTGCCGGATCAGGAACAACGATGTGCCAGCCTGCCCTGCCTGGAGGGCTACCGACCGCGGCGATGGTGCTGCTGCCAGCCGAGACGAGAGCCCGCGTCACTCCCTCAGACCGCATGATTTGCAGGGCCGCATCCACCGCAAAGCCTTTGCCGATCCCACCGGGATCTAATTCCACACCGTGTGCAGTGAAACGAACACCTCGGTGGGCCGGATCAAGCTGGACTTTCTGCCAACCCGTCACTCGGTGCAGATCATGAAGTTCTGCTGCCGAAGGAATGCGGCCCTGCTTGCAAAAGAACCCCCACGCCTTCATCAAAGCTCCGACAGTGATGTCGAAAGCCCCGTCACTCGCGGCGCTCCAGTGCTGCGCCGTACTCAGAAAGCGGAACGTCTCCGGGTCGGTTGTCACTGGTCCGCTCCCGGCAAGCTTGTTGATGCGGCTGAGTTCGCTGCTGTCGCGATAGTTGCTGAGCAGGTCTTCGACACGATCGATCTCCTCGAAGACCTCCGTCGAGACCTCGTCCGCTTTTTCAGGACTCCGCGCATAAAGGAGAAGCTGCCACGTCGTTCCCATCGCGGGATGGCTGGTGGTGAAGAGGCGTTCCTGCGGGGTGGAGGGACTTTGAGCCGCACCACCACCTGCGAGCGCAACCGCGATGCCGAAGCGACAAATCCACAGATTGCGCAGGTTCTCTGCCCTTCCCACCCTGCCGCGTACTCGTAAGCCTGTCCAGCGCATCCCACCTCCAGTATGAAGCGAGCCAACATTGTTGGAAGTGGTCCCAACGGTCTAAGCGCAGCCATTGCGCTTGCGCGCGCGGGTGTTCGGGTGACCGTCTTCGAACGGGCAGACACTCCTGGCGGCGGTGTGCGCACGGAAGAAGCGACCCTTCCCGGTTTCCGACACGACATTGGATCTGCGGTCTATCCCATGGCCGTAGCCTCGCCGTTTTTTCGCTCGCTGGACCTTGAGCAGCACGGCCTGGAATGGGTGCAGCCCGAAATACCGCTTGCCCATCCGCTTGCGGATGGAAGCGCGGTCGCCCTGATGCGAACCATCGAAGAGACTGCATCGCTGCTGGGAGCGGATGGACACGCCTACCAGAAACTCATGGCTCCGCTTCGCGATGGCTGGGCCGACCTAGTTCACGATGTGCTTGGTCCGATCGTGCATTTTCCGCGGCATCCATTGGCTCTGGGCAGCTTTGGCCTGCACGCTTTGCAACCAGCACAGACGTTCCTAAAAGAACATTTCCGAACACCGCAAGCACAAACTCTGTTTGCAGGAGCGGCAGCGCACGCCGTTGTTCCACTCGATTTTGCTGCGACCACAGGTGTGGCGCTGGTTCTCGCGGTCACCGCACACGTGGATGGCTGGCCCATCTGCCGCGGCGGTGCGCAGTCGCTCACGACTACGCTCGTGAAAATACTGCAAGGTCTTGGGGGCAAGCTCGAACTGTGCAAGGCCATCCGTTCTCTGGGCGATTTACCCGAAGCGGACACCACGCTGCTCGACGTCACTCCGAAACAGTTCCTTCAAATCGCGGGAACAGCCGTTCCCGTGGAGCGGCAACGGCCTTATGAGAAATTTCAGTATGGGCCCGGTATTTTTAAGCTTGACTGGGCGCTCTCCGAACCGATTCCATGGACAAACGAACTTTGCTGCCGTGCGGGAACGGTGCATCTGGGCGGTTCACTCGAAGAGATCGTCCGCTCCGAAGCCGACGCCTACTACGGCCACAGCAATGGCCGCCCCTTCGTTCTTCTTTCACAGCCGAGCATCTTCGATTCCACGCGCGCACCCGCAGGCAAGCACACTGCATGGGCATACTGCCATGTGCCAAATGGCAGCAGGGAGGACCGTACTACCACCATCGAAGACCAGATCGAGCGTTTTGCTCCAGGCTTTCGGGAAACCGTTCTAGGCAGATCCGCACGGAACGCCGAGGCAATGCAGGCGTGGAACCCGAACCTGATCGGTGGCGATGTTTCGGGTGGAGCCATGACGTTGAATCAGCTGATCCGTCGTCCGAAGTTACCGCCGTATTCCACGCCGGTTCCCGGGGTTTTTCTTTGCAGTTCCTCCACTCCTCCGGCCGGAGGCGTACACGGCATGTGCGGTGCATTGGCGGCGGCGCGTGCAGCGGTATACATGGGAATTCGCCTGCCTCCCTTGCGCTGACCAGAAGCTACACTGGTAAGGAACGCCGATAGCAAATCAGCACACATCAGGAGCACCATGTCTCGGAACCTGCCCATCGCCATCTACTATGAGCAGCCACACTGGTTCAAACCACTCTTCGCGGAACTGGACCGGCGCGGTACACCGTATGTGAAGCTTGATGCGGTGGAGCACAGCTACACCCCGGACGACCATCCAGAAGAACTGTACTGCCTGGTTTTCAACCGCATGAGTCCTTCGGCATGGAACCGCGATCACGGTGACCAAATCTTTTACACCGTCGGTTATCTGGAGCACCTCGAAATGCGAGGCGTCCGCGTCATCAACGGCGTCCAGGCGTTTCGCTCAGAGCTCTCCAAGGCTTCGCAACTGTCTCTGCTTGACAAGCTGAACCTTCCCTACCCGAAGGCAGCGGTTATCCATCGCGCATCGCAGGCTGTGAAGGCGACCGCCGGACTGCGGTGGCCCGTAGTGGTCAAGCCGAACATTGGCGGCTCCGGCGCAGGTGTTACACGATTCAATACTGTGGAAGAGCTGGCACATGCAGCAGCGACCCACGGCCTCGCATTCGGACTCGACAGCACGGCGCTGGTGCAGGAGTTCATCCCCGCCCGCGACCAGCACATTGTGCGCGTGGAAATCCTGAACGGTAAGTTCATCTATGCCATCAAAGTGCATATCACGGGCGAGACTTTCGACCTCTGCCCGGCAGACATTTGCCGCACCACAGGTGGCGTCGAACTGAGCCGGGGTGCATGCGCGATCGACGCACCGAAAAGCGGGATCCGTGTGGAAGCGTACGATCCTCCGCAGCCGGTGATCGCCGAGGTTGAACGCATGATGGCAGCATGCGGCATCGATGTCGGTGGCGTGGAGTACATCGTAGACGACCGGGATGGTTCACTACTCTACTACGACATCAACGCCCTTTCGAACTTCGTTGCAGATGGTAGAAATGTCGTCGGCTTCGATCCGTTTGAAAAACTGGTGGACTGGTTGGAAGCGGAAGCAGTAGCCGCGAACGCCCATGAATTGGTCGGCACTCGCTGACTCAACGCCCGGATGGTGAAATCGGCAGACACAGCGGACTTAAAATCCGCAGACCTTAACCGGTCGTGGGGGTTCAAGTCCCCCTCCGGGCAC
>CALMAP010000347.1 GCA_937859825.1 uncultured Terriglobus sp.
CAGCCCGCTGCCGACGACAAAAAAGCACTTTCCGCTGCCGAGGACGCATTTGCCCTTAGCCTGCTGCGCAATGTGGAGGCGCCTGTGGTTCTGGTGCTGAACAAGATCGACCTGTTGGAACGCGAAAAGCTGTTGCCGCTGATTGCGCACTGGTCGGCGCAGCACAACTTTGCGGAAGTTATGCTGATCTCAGCAAAGAAGAAGAATGGTCTGCAAGAGCTTGTCCGTAAGGTGCTCACTCTGCTGCCGGATGGCGAGCGCTACTTCCCATCGGACCAGCTCACAGATCAGCCAGAGCGTTTTCTTGGCGCAGAACTCATTCGCGAGAAGATCCTGCTCTACACCGGCGAAGAAGTTCCTCATGCTTCGGCCGTCGTGATCGAGCGCTGGGAAGAACCGGGTCCGCAACGCAAGCCAAAGAAGAACGAAGAGCCGAAAGTGCCGGTCACGATGATTGCCGGGGCAATGTTCGTGGAACGTTCCGGACAAAAGGCGATTCTGATCGGCAAAGGCGGCGCAATGCTGAAGCAGATTGGAACGGCAGCACGGAAAGAGATTGAATCGCTGCTTGGCACAAGAGTCTTCCTGGAACTCTTCGTCAAGGTAAAGGATGACTGGCGCAGTTCGCGGGGCTTTGTTGAAGATTTGGACTGGCGCAGGCAGATGGAGACACTCAGCGAACAGCAATCGGAGCCGCCCGCAAAGAGCAAATAGCCAGCCTACTCTTTCGGCGCAACGCCCAACGCCTTCATCTTGCGATACAGGTGCGAGCGTTCCAGGCCCAGCGCCTCCGCTGCACGGCTCACATTGCCGTTGCACTCGTCAAGCTTCTTGAGAATGTACTCGCGTTCGTAAGCTTCCCTTGCTTCCAGCAAAGTACCCGCACTTTCGGTTCGAATCGCAACGCCATCGGTTCTGGACTCGCGGTACAGCAGCACAGGCAAATGCTTTCGCTCGATACGCTGCGCCTTTGGGTTCATGATCAGGACACGCTCCATGATGTTGCGGAGTTCCCTCACATTTCCGGGCCAACGGTATGCTTTTAATGCTGAGACCGCGTCCGCACTGATTTCGACACGAGGACGACCATACTGCCGCCCGAACTCCATCAGGAACTCCTGAACGAGCAGCGGAATATCTTCAGTGCGATCGCGCAACGGTGGGACGAAAAAAGGAATGACATTCAGCCGGTAGAACAGGTCCTCGCGGAAATTTCCGCGAACAATTTCTTCTTCAAGGTTCTTGTTCGTTGCCGCGATCACCCGAACGTCCACATGTACTGGCTGGTGCGCTCCCACTGGATAAAAACGCTGCTCATCCAGAGCACGCAGCACCTTGGCTTGGGTTTTTAGACTCATGTCTCCGACTTCATCGAGGAACAGGGTGCCACCATCTGCGCGCTCGAAGGTGCCACGTTTTTCGTGTGGCCCACTTGTAACGGCGCCGTGGCAGTGCCCGAACAACTCGCTCTCAATAAAGTCTTCCGGAATAGCAGCACAGTTCAGTTCGACAAAAACCCTGTCTTTGCGCTGGCTTTCTGCATGCATGGTGCGCGCAATGCGCTCTTTACCGGTTCCGGACTCGCCGTAGATGAGCACCCGGCCGTTTGTGGGAGCCATCAGACGAATCTGCTGACGGAGCGCCTTCAACGGTACACTCTCGCCCGTGATGTAGGCCTTCTGCGCGAGTTGAAGTTGAAGTTCCTGGTTGTCGCGGCGAAGCTGCCGTGCCTCGATACTGTTCTTCAACATCTGCAGCGTGCGATCCAGGGAAAGCGGTTTTTCCAGAAAGTCGTAGGCGCCAAGTTTGGTCGCCCGCACCGCAGACTCAATGGTTCCATGGCCGGAAATCATGATGATCTCCGGCGGAGCTGCCTGCTGCAATTCGCGAACCCTGGCAAGCAGGTCAAGGCCGTCTCCGTCTGGGAGCCATATGTCCAGCAGGACGGCGTCGTACTCAACGTCACGGATCAATTCAAGCGCCTCGACAGCCGAGCCGCTCGTCGTCACCGCGTAGTCCTCTTCGCGAAGAATTTCTTCCAGCGAGAGCCGGATGTCTGCTTCATCATCCACGATCAACACGTGTTTCACTGCAGTACCTCTGTGAGTGCAACACTCTCTGTG
>CALMAP010000348.1:0-434 GCA_937859825.1 uncultured Terriglobus sp.
GAACGTCGACGTGCATTTGCTGCTGCACATCGTTATCGCTATTGACCAGAAACGACGTGGATACGGCCACACCGTCATGGATGGCTCGTTGTGCAGCCTGCCACACCCCGGTCGCGATGTTTTCGCGCAGCACGCGCTGCAGGTTCCAGCTTACGGAACCGGGGCGGGGCGCGATAAATCTGGACATCTCGCCGCGAAGCTGGAGTACGTTCAGGCGCTCGTCGATGACCACGCCGGGGGGCGCGAAGCGGGCAAGGGCGATGCGGTCGGCGGTGCGTTGCAGCTCCATCTCTGGCCAGGTGTTTCCTGTGTCCCCGGTCGAAGACTTGATCGAAGGGGCCGACAGTGCCCGGAAGGTGCGGTGCATGTCAAAGTCCTGTATTCCGCTGCCTGTTTTGCTATAGATCTTGCTCTTACGATCTACCGTCAGAAAC
>CALMAP010000348.1:444-5199 GCA_937859825.1 uncultured Terriglobus sp.
CCATGTATCCGCCCGGATTCAGCGCGTAGTGGAACGTAGCCATCACTTGCCGCTGCAAGATCTGATTGAAATAGATCATCACGTTTCTGCAGGTGAGCAGATCGATATGCGAAAACGGGGGATCGCTGGAGAGGTTCTGCCGCGCAAACACGCAGAGGTCCCGCACCCGTTTTGCAATCTGGTAGCCCTTGTCTGTCTTTAGGAAAAAACGCCGGATACGTTCCGGGGACAGTTCTCCGGCGATTGTTTCTGGATACGTTGCGTTACGCGCCATCTCGACTGATCGGTCGCTCGCATCCGTTCCGAAAATCTGGATCGGTGTGTCGATACCGTTCTGCGACGTGTATTCAAGCAGAGTGATTGCGAGGGAATAAGCCTCCTCGCCGGAAGCGCAGCCTGCACACCACACACGGATCGGCTTCTCCTGGGAACGGTCCCGGAAAAGGGCCGGGAGTACCATCGTTTGCAGCGAATCCCAAACTTCTCTGTCCCGGAAGAATCGGGTCACATTGATAAGAATGTCTTCCTGCAACTTCCGCACTTCGTCGGACCGTATCTGCAAGACGCGGACATACTCCGGCAGCGTCTCGATGCGCTGCAGCATCATTCGCCGCGCCATGCGTCGTCGCAGCGTATCCGGTTTATAGAGGCGGAGCTCCAGGCCGGAAACATCGCGTAGAAGCCGAAGGATGGTCTGGAATGCCTTGTCATCTCCATCCGGGGCGTCTCCGCGCTCCAGCGGCACCAGATCCGGCCGTGTAAACTGGTGCGCCAGGCGGGCAAGTTCAAGGGCAATTTCCGCGGGAGTGAGAACCAGGTCCACGTGGTCGGCTGCGATGGAGCTGCGTGGCATATTCCCGTGCAGGGCAGATTCGGGAGTTTGCACCAGAGCAAATCCCCCCTCGCCTTTGATCGTCTTCAGCCCGGAGGCACCGTCGGAGTCCGCGCCAGACAGCACAACACCGATCGAGTAATTTCGCTGATCGCTGGCGACGGACCGAAAGAACGCGTTGATCGGAGCGGGCGTCCTATCGCCCGGATGGCGCTCGTTCAACCGAAAGCGGCCACCTTCCACACGAACATATTGGTTGGGCAGCAGGATATACACGTTGTCCGGTTCGGGTATCTGCCCCTCCTCAATGGCGTGCACCGGCATTTTGGTGTGCCGCTCCATAATTTCTGTGAGGTAGCTCCGCTGGTCCGGCGCAAGATGCGTGACGAGAACGAACGTCATGCCGGTGCGCTCCGGAAGGTTTTCCAGGAGCTCGCGAAATGCTTGCAGACCTCCAGCGGATGCGCCGACTGCAACGAGTGGGTAGGGAAGGGCTGGACCCTCCACTCGGCCTTCCTCCACGGTCATTCCGTTCGCCACGTCTTCATCCGTTGCGGCTACATCCACGGAAGACCGAGGGGAGAGGTCAACCTGTTCCGTACCTGTGTCCTGCTCATCTTCGCCGTTCTGCATCGAGTTCCCCAGAGACATCCTACCCAGCAGCGGCTTCCCTTGTCCTGATAACGTACAGAAAGCAGCTAGACGCGGCAGAGCTTAATCTGATTCGATTGACGCAGCAGATCGTCCGTGACGACCTGAGGTCGCTTCTTCTTTGGAAGAAATTTACCACTTCAGCAGACTGTCTAAGGTGACGCGATTCATTCTTTTGTCACCTACGCGACTAGGAACATTCCCAGTCGCGTAGCAAGCTTGCGCTTCCTATTCTGGAGATTCAGAGTCGAGGCTGCAGAATGGTTTCGGCTTACTCCCCTTTGCACAAACTCTACCGGTTTCGATTTCAATGAAGCTGCAGTGGGTTCATCTGGATCACTCCTTGAGTTCCGGATGGTTGCACGTGAGCACAACGTTTCAATACTTCGTTCAGGAGCTGTCGCAATGAAGAACAACCTGTTAAGCATCTTTCCGCTGAATGGCTTAGGCGCTTACGCTCGGCTGAGTTGTTTGCCGATCGCGGACTCCGCTATAGCTCCGGCTCCTCCAGTCCTGCGAACGCGTCCGGAGCTAATTTGTCTGCTCGAAGCGACGTCTATGAACGGCAAGACTCAGCAGGCGATGACCCACTTGGATTTTGGCGAAACCGTGCAAGTCCTGGTGAGTAACCAGGACGTACTCCTCTTAGGACTTCAGAGCAAAGAGGAGGGAGTTCCGGCTTGATGGTTTGAAGAACAAGGGCAGCATCCCCGTACGTTTCACCACGTAGTCTCCGCTGCTGAATTTGCGTCGGACACATATTTCAAACCCTTGCACGGCTGCCACCGACTTTAGGCACGGGAGTCAAGGTTCGATCTTCGGTGCTCAGCGCCCTTTCTTCAGCCCGGAAATCTGTAAATTTCGGAAGAGCTAGGCTTCGCTGTGGTTGCAATGCTCTTGACTGATAGGGATGTTCCAAGCAGCGCATTCCGCCAGAAGCACAAGGCTGACGGCAGTGAGGGAAATGCCCCGAATGATTCATCCTGGATAAGTTCACTTCTCCTTCTACTCGGAACCGGCGTAGCCGCAGCACAGCGAACAACGTCCGCTAATTTCTCTCTGTCGAAGCACTCGGAAACTCCCGGAGGGGTCCTGCGTGGGTTCGTACACGAATAAAGGACTATCAAAACATTACTCACTGGTATCAGTTTCCCGATACCTAGGTTAATTCCTAGTAGAGACAGACCTAATATCTACGATACTTTATTGTTAAGCGGATAGTGGAGCATATAGACTCGACCACGGCGCGAATACAACGCACTCTTCCAGGAGTCATTCATGCCGTTTTCTTCACATCTTTATAGCCGCTACAGTGCCAGTGTCCCATCCATGCACCTCAGTGTCGTGGGTAGCCATCCTGTGCAGCCTATGCACGAACTGCCTCGCGATGTAAGCTCTCGTTTCGGTTTGCGGCTGCGTGAACTGCGTCGCGAACGCAATATGACCCAGCTTCGCATGGCAACCGAATTCGGGATCGATCGCAGCTTTATCAGCGATGTGGAACGGGGCCGCAAATCGATCTCTCTTCCCATGCTTGAGGTGATCGCACTAGGAATGCACGTCTCTCTTTCCGAGTTGCTGAAGGATTTGTAGCCCTTCTAGGCCGGACCCGTATTCTCAGCCGGTGACATCCTGTAGAAACCGTAGCGTAAGCGCATACACCTGTCTGTCGTACTGCTTATTTCCAGGTATGTGTATGCATTGCAAGTAGCGAACCCAATGCACAAGACCCATACATACTGTGGTCCGCCCCTGGAGGCGTCTCTTTCGGCATGTTGGCCCTTGCATATCGCTGGCTGCCGTCTGCCATGTTTTGACCGACGTCGCTGCAGCGCGCCCTGCAGTGCCACTGCATTTAGCCAGTAGACAATGTTGCTTTATTGTTTCGTGTGAATCAGAAACCAGCAGCTTGTGTCATGCGGAGGCGCAGGGAGGAGTATAAAGCTCCAATGTCCTGTAAACAGGTTTTGCATGATGACGACGTCGAGTTCACGGTGCGGGAGCGCA
Source organism: uncultured Terriglobus sp. (assembly GCA_937859825.1). GTDB lineage: Bacteria > Acidobacteriota > Terriglobia > Terriglobales > Acidobacteriaceae > Terriglobus. The sequence continues at coordinate 3,935 of CALMAP010000348.1, forward strand.
TGACCGCCATTGAAAGCCTCTTCGTTCCGGCTTAAAACATCGAGCTGCCGTTGATAGACGATCCACTCGGGCGGTGCAGTCTTTAGTTCCTGCACGAGCTTCATGATTGTGGCCCGGCTTGACGTGTCATAGAAGGTTTGCGTGTAACCATGCCATGGCGGAATGTTGCAAAAGTAGTTTGGGAAGGTAAAGGGCAAAGAGAGCAGCTCGCGCTCTGCAAAAGGATGTGCATTCACTGCGGAGCAGACGGGCTCAAACAAGTTGAGCTGTGCATTTTCAATAAGCATGGGTCCGAACGCCGGGTTTTGAAACCAGGTGCGGGGCGCGTCTACGGAACGTGCACGGTAGTTGAACCAATCGAAAGGGCTGCGCAGCTTATCGATACCGATTGAAAGCGTAAGCATTGCTGTCCACGTGTAACAAACAGCACGCCTTTGCTTAGAACCTACAAGCCAGGGCAAAGCTGCTGGTGCGAGAATCAAGAAAAGTGCCGCGGATGGATATGTGTTCGGGTACCATCGCGCAGCGCTGAGAGAAATCGACACTAGTTGCCCGAGTGGAATGAGAATGATGAGTTCCGCAGGGTTCCAGGAGTCTGCGCACCGACCTCGGAATACAGAGTACAGTCGCGATGCGATGGCGAATGTAGACAAGTAGATTGCCAGTACCGTAAAGGCAACCAGCACACGTCCAGCATTGCCATGAACAAAATTTCGCCAGAGGGGTATGCCCAAAAATAATGTGCCCGCAATCAGCAACCATTGTCGACACCGTGAAAATTTGCGCTTTATGTCTGCCAACAGGAAAGCTATCAACCCGACGAGCAGCGTGTAGGCGGTAAGCACAAGGAATCGCCAGTCGCGCGTGAGCTCACGCAGTGTGCCAAGCGGAAGGCGAAATGGATAGGTCCAAAGACGACTGGAACCGCCTTTGATCGCTGCAGCACTGCGAATGGAATAGACCCACCAGTCGCTTGGCGATTCACCAAGGGCAAGAATCACAACGAGGATCGTCAGGGCGGCTAGGACGGGCATCGCAAGGAGTGCTCCGATACGCCAAGTACGGGAGGGTAAAGAAAAACACTCGATCAAGAGCACGCTGCACATCAGCAGTACTCCATCATTGATGCGGATGAGCATGCACACGCCACAAAAAAACCCGAGCAGGCTGAGCGTCCAGATGCGGTGTTTCTTACGTGTTTGGTCCGCGAAACGAAGTAACAAGATGGCGCAAACAATCTCTACCGTAAAAGAGAGCACATGGTA
>CALMAP010000348.1:5211-6786 GCA_937859825.1 uncultured Terriglobus sp.
GCTGCCAGGCTGCAGTGCGATGCCATCGAGACACGATAGTCAAGCACACCAGTAAAAACATCAGGTTTAAGAGACCTACGCTTTGCTGCGCAATCCAACTGACTCCAACAGTGCCGTGTAGTATTGCAAGTTCCATCGGATAGAGCGGTTGCAGTGGCAGATGCAGATCACGATAAAGACGCCTGCCGTGACGAAGTGCTTCTGCGTACCAGTACCAGCTTCCATCCGCGCTCGTGTGGATAAGCGCGATAAGGAGCATTCCATACAGAAAGCAAGTTGTGACGCTGAACGGCAGCCAGAATGACCGAAGCTGCAATTTCTTGGAAGCATTTTGTATCATAAGCAATTGCAACACTATGGCGGGGCTGCAAGCACAACGTCGGCGCTTGACTACACAGCGATCATCTAAAAAGATCACGTAAAGCAACGTGCGAGTTATATTTGTCGCAAATAGACGTCAGGAACCAGGGAACTCTCTAATAAAAGAACCTGCCGAGATCGATATCATTCAGACAGAAACAGGCAACAGGAAAGCGCAACGTAAGAGCGCTGCAGACACATATCTGCACAGTGAAGCAAACAGACGAGCGGCAAAGCCAAAACTGGTCGGGAAAAAGTGGCAAGAATTCAGGACAGGAGCAGAAGTAACGACCCTGATCTTCCCGGGCGTATGTGTTTGTGATTCCTGAGTTCGATACTCTGTTGCACGTTCTGCGGTCTAATTTGAGCCGATAGGAGCTCTATCATTCTGTGACACTGCGCTTTGCAAGTTTTTTGATGGGCGGCTTCGAATGTGCCTCACATGTGCGACAGGACCGCACACGGCTTGATCTGCTGCAATCGACGCACCATGATGAGTGTGCTGAGATCGACTATCGCCTCCTTCAAAGTATGGGAGTATATACGGCGCGTGACGGCATTCGGTGGCACCGCATTGAGAGCCAGCAAGGCATTTACGATTGGAAAAGTTGCACGCAGATGGTCGACGCGGCACATGCGACCGGGATGGAAGTCATTTGGGATCTCTGCCACTGGGGCGTACCGGACTGGGTAGATCCGTTTGCGCCAGAGTTCCCCACGCAGTTCGCCGCGTTTGCGAAGGCGTTCGCAGAGTGGATGGCAGAGAAACGCACTCGAGCTAACATCGTAAGCATTCCTTTCTTCTGCCCTATGAACGAAATCTCATTCTGGTCATGGGTCGGCGGGGACACGGAATACTTCGCACCCTTCGGCTGCCGGCGCGGACCGCAGTTGAAGCGTCAGCTTGTCCACGCAACGATATTAGCCACAAAGGCTGTTCGCGAGATTCTTCCGCAGGCGCGCTTTGTCCAGGCAGAACCCCTTATTCGCGTGACCAGTAAAACTCGTCGCATGGCGACCTTATCACGGGTCGCAGCGCACAACGAGGGCCAGTTTGAAGCGTGGGATATGATCGCCGGACGTAAGGCGCCGGAGCTTGGTGGAGCCGAAGATCTTCTTGATGTCCTGGGTATCAACTACTACTGGAACAATCAATGGATTCATGGGGGAGCGCGGACGCCCCTTGGCCACATGACACACACCGCGCTACACATG
>CALMAP010000349.1 GCA_937859825.1 uncultured Terriglobus sp.
CGCCAGCGCGGAGCTGCACCGCTCCATCGCGCAGGCGGAACTAGGCGCGCCAGCCTCAGCCGACGAGGTGAACCAGCGCGTAAGCAGGCTGGAGTCGCACCTGCACATTTCCAAGATCGAATCGGCCAATGTGATCCAGGTGGAATACAGCGACCGCGACCCCAACCGCGCGGCGCAGGTGCTGAAGGCGCTGTTGAACGGCTACTTCCGCCAGCGCGCCGATGTGCTGACCAGCGGCCGTGCCAGCTTTTTGGGGGAACAGCGCGACAGCGTTCGCGCACAACTTGATCGCGTAAATGAACAGATTGCCGCCTACGAAAAGCAGAACGGGGTAGTCGACGTAACCGAACAAATTACCGGTGCGGTCGCGCTGGACAACCGGCTGCACCAGGCGCAGCAGGAGGCCGAGGCCGCGCTCGAAGACAGCCGCCGTACGGCGCAGGTGCTTTCAGAAAACGCCAGCGGCGTGCCGAAGGAGATCGAGATCTTCTCCGACAATACCGAGGCGGCGCATGCCATCGGCACCATGCAGGCTTCGCTGCTGCAGCTGGAGGCGAAGCGAGCCGATCTGGCTTCCCGCTACATGAGTGGCTCTCCGTTCATCCAGCAGGTGGATGCACAGATTGCGGAATTGAAGACCGCCATCGCCGCGCAGAAGAACGACCTGATGACCGCGCGCCGCACCGGCTACAACACCTATCGCGACACCGTGGATGCGCGGCTGGTGCAGGCCCAGGCGACGCTTGCCGGCGCCGAAGCACGGCGTGCCGTGTTGAACCGGCAGGTGGCTGCCTCGGGCGAGAGGCTGAAGTCCCTGATTGCTGTGTCCGACACGCTCGCGCGGCTCAAGATGCAGCGTGACCTGCTGGCAGACACGCTCAAGACCTACTCCGAACAACTTGAGCAGGCGCGCGTGCAGCAGGACCAGGCCACTACCGCGGGCAGCACCAACGTGCGCATCATCGAGGCACCCGTACCTCCTAGCAGGAGGAACAATCCGCCGCTGCTCTTGATTGCTGCCAGCGTATTTACGGCGGTTCTGATCGCCGGTGTCACGATCGTTGTTCTGTCCAGCTTGCGCGATACCTTTCTGTCGCCGCAGGAGGCGGAGCGCGGCATGGGCCTTCCCGTCCTGTGCGATCTGCCGGCTGCCGCGCCCGGAGCCGCACGCCCGGACGCCCGGCGCTATGGCCGCCTGATCGCCGCGATCACCGGCCTGCCCATCGCGGACGGCGGCAAGGTGGTGCTTCTGCTCACGCCAAACTCCCAGTCCGAGATCGACAGGACCGCGGAGGGCCTGACTGCCGCGCTGGCCCAGCGCAGCCCGGGCAAGGTGGCGCTGCTGCGTCTGAATGAAAGCACCGGCCCTGTCGAAGAGGCAATGTCGAACACCACTCAGGAGAATGGCGTCGTTCTGCTTTCAGTGCCGGTAAGCCTCCAGCGGAAATATCTGTTGCAGTTGTTCGCGGGCCTGCGGTCGCAGTACGACCAGGTCGTGGTCACGGCGCCGCCCTCGTTCTCCTCCTCCGAGAGCCTCGATATCTCGCCCTTCGCGGACATGATCCTGCTGGTCCTGCAGGCGGAGCAGACGCGCCGACCCGTGGCCGAGGAGATCGTTGCGCAGGTAAGCGGCATGGGGCGTCGCGTGAGCGGCCTGGTGTTGACCGCGCGCCGGCATCTTATCCCTGCATGGCTCTACCACCGGGTACTGGACAGGCGGCCGGCAGCGGTGCAATCGGCAGCGTGACTTCGGATCCTTCTTCTTCGCTCGCTGAAAAGATCAGCGCGGTGCTGCCGTTAAAGACGCGCGGCCGCCACTATGCCGACAACGTCGGCCGGTGCGACATTCTTTTCGCCTCCCTGCGCGCCTTTACCCGGCCTGAGATCTTCGAGCGGTTCGTGATCGTGGTTCCGCACAACGAGATCGACGAGGTGCGGCAGTACACGGCGGCGTGGAGTGACTTTCCGATTCAACTGGTCGACGAAGAGGAGCACTTCGGCATCTTCCAGCAGTTCTCAGCGCGGCACCAGGTGCGGCCCTGGCACCGGCAGCAGATCATTAAGCTGTATGCCCCCGCGCTGGTGAATACCGAGTACTTCATGGTCTTCGACCCGGACGTATTTGCCACCAGGCCCTTCAACTTGAACGTACTTCTGCCCGGCGGCCGGGCCCTGACCCACTTTCAACCCCGGCAGCGCGAGCCGCGCTTCTGGGAGGCGTCCGCGCGCATCCTCAAGCAAGACCCGCATCTTGAGCGTGACGGTCTCTGGTGGACACCCGCGCTGCTCTCGAGCACGCTGTGCCGCCGCCTGCATGCCCGTCTGGAAGATCTGTATGGTGAGCACTGGATGCGTGTCCTGCTCGCTCGTTATACGGTGGACTGGACCGAGTACACCTTGTACTGGCTGAACGCCGAGCGCGAGGGGCTGCTGGACCGATACCATGCCCGTCCGGTGCCCGGCATGCCGGAACTGCATGTGGACGAAAGCATCTGGTACGCCGGCCCACGCGGCAGCAATCTCGCCCGGTGGGATGCCGCCCGGCACTTCGCTCCCGATGCCAAGGGCATCTTCGCGGTGGTGCAGAGCAACACCGGCCTCAGTATCCCCACGGTGCTGGCCAAGCTGCAGCCGTTCCTCCAGGTGCAGGTGCAGCCATACCGCCGGTACACAAGCTGGAGTCTGCAGGTGGCGGAGTTCTATTCCGCGGCGGTGCGGCGCCTGATGGGCAAAGTGCGAGGGCTGCTCCGCCGCCCCTGACCGACTGCAAGAGAGCCTGCGAAATACCCAAAGAGCAAGCGAAGGCGGCTGCGCGCGCCGCTCACGTTTCGAGTTCTCGGCAGACGCCCATGGACCGATGGTTTACCGTGACGCTATGCCAAGGTCTCTCCTGCTCTTCGCCGCGATCGTGTTTCTGACGGCGTCTGTATCGGCACAAGCCCCCGATCCCACCGTGCAATTGCTGCAGAAACTGTCCGACGCACCCGGACCTCCGGGGGCGGAGGGGCCCGTCCGAGCCCTTATGGTGCCGGAGATGAAGGCCAACTCCTCCAGCCTGCAATTTGACGGCCTCGGCTCCGTGATTGCGCAGCAGGGCAGCACGGGACCGCGCGTGATGGTGGATGCGCACATGGACGAGCTGGGCGGCATGGTTCGCCGCGTGACCGCAAACGGCTTCGTCACCATGCAGATGCTGGGCGGCTGGCTCGACCAGGCGCTGGTGGACCAGCGATGGGTCATTCTCGGCAGCAAGGGCCCGGTGCACGCGGTAACCGGCATTCGCGACATCCATGTCGTTCCGGCAGACGAGCGCACCCGCGTCATTCCGCGCGATGCCCTCATGCTCGACATCGGTGCGAAAAACGCCGCGGAGGCTGCCGCTCTCGGCATCGAACCCGGCGACCCCGTGGTGCCCGATTCGCCGTTCCTCGTCATGAATGGCACGGACAACTACCTCGGCAAGGCATGGGACGACCGCATCGGCTGCGCCGTGCTGATCGAAGCCATGCGCCGCACCGCAAAGAGCGCGCACCCGAACCAGATCTTCTACGTGGCCACCACGCAGGAAGAGATCGGCCTGCGCGGTGCGCGCACCGCCGCCCAGGTGGTGAAGCCGGAGATCGGCATCGCGATCGAAGGCGGCATTGTGGGCGACACACCCGGCAGCCACCCCGAGGAGACGCAGGCAAAGCTCGGCGGCGGCCCGGGTATCTTCCTTTACGATTCCAGCGCACTGGCGAACCGCAAGATGGTGGCGCTGGTCAAACGTGTCGCCGCGCAGAAGGGTATCCCGCTGCAGTACGACCTGGTGCAGGGCTATGGCGACGACTCCGCCGAAATTCAGCTCAGCAATGGCGGTGTGCCCACGGTCAACATCGTTGTGCCTGTTCGCTACACCCACGCCCACAACGGCATCGTGAACCGCAAGGACTTCGATCGGACCGTGGACCTGGTGGTCGCGTTGATCGAGTCGCTTGACGCGAGCACCGCCGCAGGGCTGCGCGATTTCTCAACGGGCGATTAGGCAAGTGTTGTCAAGCCCCATGTCCACGCAAAATGTTTCTAATGAACGAGTTAGCGGTGGAACCCGAACGTGCGAGAACTTATAGAATCAAGACGGTGGACATGGAAGCCAGCAAGCAGGGTCAACGCAGCGTAAGTGCAGCCGCCGGAGGAATTTGCGTCGAAGCGTAACCGGATGAGGAACTTGCATTATCGGAGGACGCAAATTCCTTGAAATGAGGATTTTGGTCACCACCAGGGGAGGGGGCGCTCCCACAACTCGCCCAGGCAATGCTGTCCAGAGCAGGTTCACGCACTAGAAGTGCTCCACCCACAGATAGCTCGGCGGATTCTGCAATTGCAGAACGCGGGAAAGATCGGCATCGTCCATGCGGTCGCCTTCACTAAAGGTGTGCGCGGGCATGGACTTGCTGGCCAGTTCCGGGTGCAGACGCCAGTAGGCTTGCGCCGTCCAGCCTGCGGCGGTGTCGTTGCCGGTCTGCGCGGCGAGGCGCGCTTCTTCTGCAGCGCGAGCCTTGTCGCCCATCGCGGCATAAACCGGTCCCAGCCAGCGGTGGGTGATCGGGTCGTCGGGGTCGATGCGCAGTACCGTCTCGTACTCGTTGCGTGCCTCGGGGAAGCGCTTCAACACCATGTAGATGTAGCCAAGCTCCTGGTGCACCTGTCGAAAGCGCCGGTAACGCCGGGCGACTGGTTCCAGCACAGGAACCGCATCGGCGAAGTGGCCCTGCCAGCGCAGGCAGAGGCCGCGGTAATACTCCGCGCGCGGATCGGTCGGTGTGATGCGTTCTGCACGGTCGATCTCAGCAAGCGCGGCATCGTAGCGGCCACGGGAGTACTCCGCGATGGCAAGATTGACGTGACCAGGCTCATACGCGGGGTCGAGCGCGATCACGTGGGAAAACGCATCTGCCGCCTCGGCGAACTGCTGCCGCTCCAGCATGCCGATGCCGTAGTTATTCCAGCGCAGTAGATCGGTCGTGTCCGGTGCGACAGGGTGCGACGGCAGCGCCGCGTTCTGGCCTGCCTGGAAGTGGAAGCTGCCCGTCGCCATGGTCACTGTAGGAAAGCGGTCAGGGTCGGAGGGCTTGTCGCCGAAGACCCAGTCGGTAAACTCACGGCGGAAACGACGGTAGCGCACCGAAGCGGTGAACTGGACGCCCCGCGTACCTGGCGGAACGCGAAAGCGGTAGCGCACCACGTCGCTCCTGCCCGGCGAAATTGTGGCATCGTAGGCCTTGGTGTAGGTCTTCCAGACTTCATGGTGGTCCAGCGCAGAGCCGTCCTGCCCGAGGATGCGCAGGGTGTAACTGCGCGCGGCGGGGTCCACGTGGTGATCGGCATCGACCGCTCCAGAGCGGTAGAGCGTCTGGCCGGAATCGCTGATGGCCGCAATGTCGAGCCAGCTTTCATAAAAGTCGCGCAGTTCCGGCACAAGCGTGTGGCCGATGCCCTTGTTGCGGACGACGACATCGACCCGGACGGTGTCGCCCGGCAGCACCTCAAATGCGCGGCTGCCAAGTGGCGCGACCAGCTCCGAGGGCACAAACCGCGCTTCACCAGCTTTGGGAGCCGTGTGCTCAACGGTGATGGCGAAGATGTCGATCGTGACCTGGTTCGCCTTCAGGTAATCCACGACGCGTTTGGCCTGCTCGTCGAAGCCGTACTGCGCGGGGACGGCCGTGTTCGCGCCCAGCCAGCGGTGTGAGGCATAGGTGTGACCGTCTTTCCCGGCCAGGTCGCGGGGCATGTGGCAGGTTTGGCAGCTTGAGGCAGTGTCCTTCTGATAAAAGGTGAGCGGCGTCTCGGTCGACCATGAGGACTGCTGCCACTCGTCGTAGCCGGTGAAGGTGCGTAGCCATTTGTAGCCGTTCACGGAGGCAGGGATCGCGGCCTTGTGGCAGCTTCCGCAGTATTCCGACGAGCGGTAGAAGGGCTGCATGACGGCCTTGCTGTGCCGGTCCAGGTGCGCCAGCACCTCCGCGTCCGACGGCAAGCCGGGTTGTGGCGCGCCGTGCTCGTCCACCATCACGGCGGGCTTGCCATAAACATAGCTGCCGATGCCGCGTACCTCGTCCACGCGGCGGATGCTGTGACACACCATGCAGGTCACGCCGTCGTCATCATGTGGCCGGGACACGGTTGAACCGGGCGTAAGTGCGCCGGTAAAGAGTGCCACCGGGTTATGGCAGCTTTCACAGTGGCGCGTGTATGCCACACCCTTGTCGGTGGCGAGCTGCGCGACATTCTTGACATACCAGGGTGTCCGGAAGGAGTTGGCGTGGGCAGACTGCCTCCATTCATGGTGCACCTCCTTGTGGCAGTGACCGCAGTAGGCGGCGGAGGGGACCTCCTCCGGCTTCAGGAAGCCGGGGAAATCCGCTGACGCGTTGCCGGGCAGGTAGGGGTTCTCTCCAAAGCGGAGGTCGTAGTGCGAGGCTGTCACTGCACTGGGTACTTTGGGGATGTTCCCTGTCGCCTGTGCCTTTGCGGAGGGCTGATGCCACACCAGAGCGGGCAAAGCCCCAGCCGCAATAAGCAGCACCGTGCTTGCCAGCGCATGACGCCGTGAGGTGGAGGGAAGCCGCATGGGATTCTGAGGGAAAGCTACCGGCGCGTAGAGGCTGATGCAACAGGATCAAGCACATGTGGGTCGAGATGCCACCTCGTGCCCCTTCCTGTCCCTTGCTCCTGTTCCGCCTCACGGCGACACTCGTGACTGCATCATGCCAGTTCAGCGGCTGCTAAGGGGCAACCATAGCCCTCGCCAGCCATGCTGTTTGGGGACTGGTTGTGTCGCTGGAGTGAATGGATGCCTGCCGTACTGTCTCAGGACTGCCCGATCCGCCCTTACCGGGTTACCTTGCGCCGTGGTCACTTCGCTGCTTCCCGGAGAAGGGCAGGCTGCGTTCAGGCCGTGCTCGCCATGCTGGTGGCTCTCGTTCTGAGCGAGCTCTACGGGTGCGGAGGCAGTCCGGCCACCGTTTCGCTGCCTGCAGCCACGGTCCAGCAGGGGGCGAGCTACCAGAGCGGGCAGCCGTCCGCGGTGGCATTCAACACTGGCGGGCAGGTCACGCCTACGCTCGGCAATATCGCCGTCAAGCTCACGCCCACCGCCGCATCGGCCAGCGCCAATGCCGTTACAGCGACAGCCACCGCGATCGACAACCTGGGCGGGAACAGCTACGTCGTCCACTTCACGATCCCATCACTGACGATCACCGTCCCGACCTCCTACGGCATCGTCGTCACCGGTGGCGGCTCGCTCACGCCGTTCACCACCGCGCCACCGCTCGTTGTTACCATCCAGCCGGTAGCGGCACTTACCTCGGCATCCCCGGCGACGGCTGCCCAGGGTGCCACCGTCGATGTGACCCTGACGGGCGTCGGCACCTCGTTCGCTTCGGGAACTACGGCCTCGTTCGGCGCGGGTGTCACGGTGGGCGGTGCCGCCGCGGGTGCGTCCGGCCCGGTTCAGGTCACCAGTTCCACCATCGCGGTTGCGCACCTGGTCATCGGCAGCACCGCCGTGACGGGTGCCCGCGACATCAGCATCACAACCGGTAGCCAGAGCCTGACGCTTGCCAATGGTTTCTCCGTTACGGCTGCGGCGGCTACGCCGGTGCCTCCAGTAGCAAATGCCGGCGGCCCGTATACCGGTACGGCAGGCAAGCCGGTCAGCTTCTCGGGCGCGGCGTCGACCGATCCGTTGGGGCGTACCCTGACCTACGCGTGGAACTTCGGCGACAACAGCACGGGTACCGGTGTCGCGCCCACGCACACCTATGCGTCCGCGGGAACGTACAACGCCACCCTGACCGTCACCAACACGGACGGCCTTGGCGCGACCACGACCGCTCCGGTAACCATTGCCGCCGCCGCGCAGCCGCCGGTGGCAAACGCGGGTGGTCCCTACACGGGCACGGCGGGTACGGCAGTCTCTTTCAGCGGTGCCGCATCGCGCGATCCCAGAAACCAGACGCTCACCTATGCGTGGAGCTTCGGCGACGGAGGCAGCGCAACCGGTGTGGGTCCGGCGCATACCTACGCTACGACCGGTACGTATACGGCGACGCTGACTGTTACGAACACAGATGGTCTGTCGAACACCGCGACTGCCGCAGTTGCCATCACGGCCGCCACTCCGCAGTCACCGGTGGCAAACGCGGGCGGCCCCTACACCGGTGTCACGGGAACTGCCGTCATCCTGAACGGCTCGGTTTCGACGGATCCCAAGGGCAGGGCACTGACTTTCGCGTGGAACTTCGGCGACGGCACAACCGGAACAGGCGCAAGTCCCAGCCATGCCTGGACAACTGCCGGAACCTACACAGTCACATTA
>CALMAP010000350.1 GCA_937859825.1 uncultured Terriglobus sp.
AGGAATACCTGCACTTTATCGATGACGTGGTGGATGAGCTTGGCAGCCGCAAACAAATTGAATACATCCGCACGATGCTGAAGCACGGCAGCGGCGCCGATCGCCAGTTGGCCGTGTATCGCGAAACGAATGATTTGAAAGCCGTTGTCGATTACATGGCCCTTGAAACGCGCGCAGACCTGAACTGAGACTCGCTTTATCTAACGGTTCATGCCCACGGAAATACAGATTTCTGCGCGCTCCTTGCAGATTTTTGCGCACAGACGAGAATTTCACGGTATTTTGAAACCAATTGACATGTGCGGTCGTCTGCATGTGTGATCCAGCGCAACCAGTTTCCAAATCATCAACGCACTTCCGCGTCGTAACGTCGACGTGTATCCGATTTCTGTCCCACCGCAGTCCACCCTGAGGAGAGGCACCAATGGATTTCCAGAAGTTCTGTAGCATCCCAGCATTTTCCCGCCGCAATTTCCTTCGCACCGCCGGTATGGCATCTGCCGCAGTTGCAAGTGTGCCCGGTATGGCCCACGCCTATCAGGCCGCGGCTGCTCAGGCTGCAGCCTCTGGAGGCAGCCCGCGTCCTCGTCGCAATCCGGACGACTGGGAAATTCCACGCGAAGCTCCCGGCACCGTCATCATAAGCTCCAATGAGAACCCTCTTGGACCAAGCGCGAATGCGCTTGCGGCCATCACCAAGTACGCGCCGACCGGCGGCCGCTACGATCGCATGCACTCCGGTGCGACGCTCAAGGCGATCAGTGATGAATTTGGCTTGAAGAAGGGTTATGTTCGCCTCTATCCCGGTTCCGGCGGTCCGCTTGACTTGGCGCTCATGTCCAACATCGGTCCGGACAAGCCACTTGTTCACGGCGACCCGACGTACGAGCAGGGACCGCGCGCGGCCGTGACGATGAAGGCCAAGGCTTTTGCCGTGCCGCTCGACCAAAAGACTTACAAGTACGACGTAAAGGCGATGCTTGCGGCCCACCCGAATCCGGGTGCCTACTACATCGTGAATCCGAATAACCCAACGGGTACGATGACCCCGAAGGAAGACATCGTTTGGCTCGTGAAGAACAAGCCGGCGGGTTCCGTCGTCATCGTCGACGAGGCGTACCACCACTTTTCAACGCACGAGTCTGTGATCGACCTTGTCGCGGCAGACCAGGACGTGATCGTTCTGCGGACGTTCTCGAAGATCTACGGTATGGCCGGCATTCGGGCGGGCTTTGCCTTCGGACGGCCTGACCTGCTTGCAAAATTTGAGACAATCGCCTCCAGCGATCGCCAAATTGGCAGCATTTCCCTCGTCAGCGCGGCGGCGGCCCACGCCAGCCTCATTGACAAGGACCTGGTACCGCTGCGCCGCAAGATCAACCGTGACAACCTGGACAACACGCTCGCTTTCCTGGAAAAGAACAACTTCAAGTACGTTCCAGGATCCCAGTCGAACATGTTCATGGTGAATGTGAACCGCCCTGGGCGTGAGGTGCAGGCGGCAATGCTGGGTGAGAAGGTTGCTATCGGCCGTGTCTGGCCGATCATGCCGACCTATGTTCGCGTTACCGTCGGCACGCATGACGAGATGCAGGCATTCCAGACGGCCTTCCTCAAAGTCATGAACGAACCGGCGAAGCCCGCAACGGCACATCTGGACATGGTGGAGCACATTCCACACGAACTCTACCGCGTCTGATTCTCAAGGAACAACAGCGGGCCCCGGCGATATTGCCGGGGCTTCGCCATGTCGAGGCAAATTTCGATTTCTACGTGCAATAGAGCATCCAAACAGAAGAGAATATCTGCAGGAGATTTCATGCCCCCCGCCTTTGCGATCACAAACCGCCTGTCTACCGTCCCGTTTCCACCGTCCTTTCAGGCGGGCGCTCGCAATGCAGTCACCACCTGCCTGCGTATCCAGACCGATGAGAAAGTTACGCTTATTACGGACGAAAAGACGATTGAAGTTGCTGCCGCGATCGCCGTGGAGTTGGACCGCATTGGCTGCCTCTGGAACGGGTACATTCTGGAAGAACTCGCTCCGCGTCCGCTGAATGGCATGCCGTCCTTAGTGCTTGAGGACATGGAATCGTCACAGGTGAGCATCTTCGCCGTGCAGGTGCAGCCGAATGAGTTGCGCAGCCGTATGCAGATGACCGATGTGGTGAACCGCCGCAGGATGCGGCACGCCCACATGGTCAACATTACGCCAGAAATCATGGTGCAGGGCATGCGTGCGGATTTCAACGAAGTCGACCGGCTCAGCCAGGCAGTGCTGGACCGCGTGCGCGAGGCGACTTATGTGCGCGCCACCACGGATGCCGGGACAGACATTCACGCCACGCTGAACCCCGAGTACAAGTGGTTTAAGACAAGCGGAATCATTTCTACCGAGAAGTGGGGCAATCTTCCGGGAGGAGAATGCTTTACCGCTCCTGAGGAAGTAAACGGTGTCTTTGTTGTGGACGGCGTCGTTGGAGATTTTCTGTGTGCGCAGTATGGAATTCTGCGGAAAACGCCGCTCACCATCGCGATCGAGGGAAACCGCATCAAGCGCATCTCTTGCGCGAACAAGCAACTTGAGCAGGATTTCTGGGCCTACACGCACACCGATCCGAACAGCGACCGTGTCGGCGAATTTGCCATTGGGACCAACATCGGTGTGGAGCGGGTAATCGGCAATATTCTGCAGGACGAGAAGTTTCCTGGCGTACACATTGCGTTTGGCGATCCGTACGGA
>CALMAP010000351.1:0-289 GCA_937859825.1 uncultured Terriglobus sp.
GTTGTAGAGCTTGTCTCCGTTGATCTCACGCCCAATGCCGAGGTGGTCAAGATGAGCGCTCACCACCACATACTCCTTCTTGAGCTTCGAATCGGAACCTTCCAGTAAACCAATCACATTGGAGGCATAAACCTCACTGCCGCGCGTCACCAAAGTTTGCGCCTGTAGCAGGCCGGGAATGTCAAAATGCGGCAGGGGCTTGCCTGCATCTCCGAGCGTCTTGATCTCCTCTGCGGTATGGCCTGTGCCAGGAAGCAGTTTGGCGAATCCAGCCTCGGTAAGGCTGGCG
>CALMAP010000351.1:342-3701 GCA_937859825.1 uncultured Terriglobus sp.
CTCAGTTGCAGACCTTTCAGGGTGTCCAGATCAGCATCAGCAAAAACAAGCTGCGGCCCCTGTGCTCTTTGCGGCTGCGCGGCAGCCTGCTGGGCCGCTGTCATTTTTTCGGCACCGGGAATGAAACGTGGTGGAGCAATGGTCAACATACCGATTGCGCCCGCTTCCTTCAGTGTCTTCCATCGCTGGTCCGCGCCTCTCGCGTAGGCTCGCTGCGGTCCTTGCAGCCGCTGTGGCGCGGCGTTGTACAGCACCACGATCTTGCCCTTCAGGTCGCTTCCGGCGTAGTCGTCTATGTGCTTGCGCGGAATGCGCAGGCCGTACCCGAGAAAAACGAGAGGAGCAGAAGTCGATGCTACGGAGTGAGAAGAGAGATTGATGTCTTTCCCAAGGTCGAGCGGAACGTCGCCGTGATTTCCCTTGAGCATGACGCTCGATAAAGCCGTGTCTACCGTTGTGGGAACAAGCGCGATCGGCTGCTGAAACCCTTTGGTCCCGGCTGGCTTGAGCCCGATTGCGCTGAACTGCTGCTCCACGTAACCCACAGCCTTCTCATAGCCAGGCGTGCCAGCCTTCCGGCCTTCCAGCTTGTCGTCCGCAAGGAACTGCACATGCGACCACCAGGCAGTTGCCGGAGAAGACCAGTCCGCTCGCTCCGGCACCAGCGGAATCTCCGCAGCGGACAGCACCTGCGCGAAGAGGAAGCATGTGGACAGCAGGGATGCGGCAAGTCGTTGCGCGCGTGGCATGGCGGCTCCTGAGAGTGGCACTGCCTCCATGCTAATTGCGCCGCTGCAATGATGCCGAACTAGCGCTTGCCGAAGACCTCACCCATGCGCCGAATCTGCGCACCCACGCCGCGCAGCTTCTCCTCGATGCGTTCGTAGCCGCGGTCAATGTGGTACACGCGGTCCAGAATCGTTTCGCCATCCGCAATCAGGGCTGCCAGCACAAGCGATGCCGACGCACGCAGGTCGCTGCACATAACCGCGGCGGACTGCAACGGCGTTTTGCCCTTGACCGTGGCCGTGCGGCCATTGACCTGGATGTGAGCACCCATGCGCACCAGTTCGCTTACGTGCATGAAACGGTTTTCGAAGATGTTCTCTGTGATGGTGCTGGTGCCTTCAGCCTGGGTGGCAAGCGCCATGAACTGTGCCTGCATGTCCGTGGGGAAGCCAGGGTACTCTACGGTGGAAATGTCGGCTGCTTTCAGATGGCCTTCGCTGCGCACGCGAATGTTGTCTTTCCCGACGTCGATGCGGACACCGCATTCTTCCAGCTTGCTGATGACTGCCGACAGGTGCTTGGGATTGCAGCAGTCCACGTTCAGGTCACCACCACTGATTGCACCCGCGATCAGGAAGGTGCCTGCCTCGATGCGGTCCGGATTGATGCGGTGCTTCACACCGTGCAGCTTCTCGACACCGGTCACGCGCATAGTACCTGTGCCCGCGCCCTCGATCTTTGCGCCCATGCCCACCAGCATGGCCGCCAGATCGGTCACCTCAGGCTCCCGCGCACAGTTCTCCATCAGGGTCTCGCCATCGGCCAGAACGGCGGCCATCAGCAGGTCTTCCGTCCCGGTCACGGTGATCTTGTCGAAGACGATGTGTGCGCCCTTCAGCCGCTCCGCACGTGCCTCAATGTAGCCGTGCTCCTGCGTGATCGTGGCACCCATGAGTTCGAGACCCTTCAGGTGCAGGTCAATGGGTCTGCCACCAATGGCGCATCCGCCCGGCACCGCGACACGCGCCATGCCTGTGCGTGCCACCAGCGGGCCCAGCACGAGCGAGGAAGCACGCATGGTCTTTACGATGTCGTACTTGGCTTCAGGATCGCTAAGCACGGCGCACTGGATGGTGGTGCGGTGCTGTGCACGGCCATAGCCGAGTTCGCAGGTGGCGCCCATCGCCTCAAGCAGGCGGCGCTCCGTTTCAATATCGCGGACCTGGGGAATGTTCTCGAGGACGACTTCGTCCTCAGTCAAAATGGCCGCGGCCATGCATGGCAGAGCGGAGTTCTTGGCTCCGGAAACTTTGATGGTGCCGAGGAGGGGATTGCCACCCCGGACGACGAACTTATCCATCCCTCAAGTGTACGAAGAGTTGGTGCTGTGGAACCGTCCAGATGAGTACCGAGATGGATGCCCGACGAGGAAACCTGCGGCCTTCGCGGATTTTCGTCGGCAATGTGTCGGTCACGCTCCCGTCGGAACAGAATCGCGGTGGTGCCGTCCTTTGTGCATGGACTTCAGGCGCTCCATCTGCTCCGGCGTCAGAATGGAACTCATCTGCTGCTGTGTGTTCTGCTGTATCGTCCGCATCTGCTCGTGGCGCTGCTGTTCCGTCAGAGACGTGTCGGCTCGCAATGCTTGCACCTTCTGCTGGCGATCCGCAAGAATCGGCTCCACCTTGGCGGTCTGATCCGAGGAGAGGCCGAGCTTTTTGCTCAGGTGCATCGCAGCCTTGTGTGGATCATGCATGCGATGGTGTTTGCCGCCATGCTCCTGCGCCTGCGTTGTGGTGTCTCCGTTCTGCTGTGCAGTCGCCGGGAAAACGGCACCCGCAAGCGCGAGAGAAAAGGCAAGGACTGCTGCGATGGAAATGCGGTTCATGGTATGTCTCCTGTGGCGGCCTTGTACGTGACCACGCTGATAGACAAGAACCAGAACCTGGAAAAGAGTTGTGTCCACACTGGGTGAAGCAAATGGCAGAGGCGGCGCAAGCTGCGCCGCCTTTGCTGAATTGCTGAAGGACTAGAGCTCCAACCGGGAGTCTTCAATCGCAAGCCGGACGTTACCGTCTGCCTTTTGGAGACGGCGCACGGCCTCCATTTTGTCCACACCGGCTTTGAGCATGACCGCAGCGAGGGGAATCGACTTGCCCGCCGATTTAATGGTACGAATGGCAATCTCCCGGTCGACGCCGGTAAGCCGCATCAGCACGTTGATGCCACGCTCCACCAGCTTCTGATTCTTCATGTGCACATTGACCATCAGGTTGTCGTACACGTAACCAAGCCTCGTCATTGCGCCGGTGGTAATCATGTTGGTGATCATCTTCTGCGCAGAAGATGCCTTCAGGCGGGTGGAGCCGCTAATCACCTCTGGACCGACCTCAGCAACGATCGTGATGTCTGCTGCTGCCGCAAGGGAGGTATCGCGGTTGCAAACAATCGCCGCTGTCTTCGCGCCCCGGGCACGGGCATATTCGACCGCGCCGACGACATAGGGTGTATGCCCTGAAGCCGAAATGCCGATCACGATATCTTTCCGGGTCGGACGACGCTTTGCGATGTCCCGATGGCCCATCTCGGGCGAATCTTCATTCACGTCCGCGGCGCTGGCGAGCGCCTTC
>CALMAP010000352.1 GCA_937859825.1 uncultured Terriglobus sp.
CGCGGTTTACGCAGACACCCGTTAGCACCGCACCCACGCTCATCGTGCAGGGCTCGTTCAACGGCGGCGGCAGTCCTTCGCAGGCGTCGGAGGACAAGCAGGACAGATACGAGTTCCAGGAGTACGTGAGCCTCGACCATGGCAAGCACTTCATCCGCGCCGGGGCGCGTTACCGTCTCACACGCGACAGCAACTCGTCTACCGCGAATTACAACGGCCAGTACATTTTCCCTACGCTGACGGCATACCAGATCACGCTGCGAGGCCAGGCTGCGGGCCAAGCGCCGGCACAGATTCGCGCTGCCGGTGGCGGGGCGTCACAGTTCAACCTGACCGCCGGCACCCCTTCGGCCACGATTGTCACAGGCGACCTTGGGCTCTACGTCGAAGATGAGTGGAAGATCAAGCCCCATTTCAGCCTCATCCCTGGTTTGCGCTATGAGACGCAATCGGCCATTCCCGACGGCACCGATCCCGCTCCGCGCCTCGGCTTCAGTTGGGACATCACGACCGCCAAGCACAAGTCGCCGCTCTTCATCCTGCGCGGCGGTATCGGGCTCTTCTACGACCGTTTTGCCGCGGCCAATATTCTCAGCGCGGCACGGCAGAACGGCGTCATCCAGCAGTCCTATTACATTCAGAATCCCGATTCTTACCCCAACGTTCCCGCGCCCTCGAACCTGACCAGCATTCCCTCGACGGTTTATCGCGTTGCTTCCAACCTGCGTTCGGAGTACTACGTCTCCGAAGGCATTACCGCCGCGCGCGATATGGGAAAGCGCGGCAACATCAGCTTTACCTACAACCACCTGCAGGGCACCCATCTGTTTCTTTCGCGGAATGCGAACGCTCCGATCAACGGTGTGCGCCCGCTGGGCAGTGCGCAGAACGTCTATGAGTACGCGTCGGAAGGCAACACGGTCATCAACTCCATGTGGGTCAACGCGTATTTTCAGTTCGGGAAGCACGCCGGTTCGTGGACGTCCTACGGTCTGCGCTTTCAGCAGTCCGACGTATCAGGCCCCGGCAGCTTCGTCTCAAACTCCTACAACGTTCGCGCCGACTATGGCCGGCCCATGGACATGGCGCGCAGCCGCCTCTTTACCGGCTTCTGGTGGGATATCTGGCGCGGATTCAATACCGGCATGTTTCTCGGAACGCACACGGCCACGCGCTTCAACATCACCACCGGCACCGACCTGAACGGCGACAGCATCTACAACGACCGCCCCTCGTTCGCCACCGATCTCACGCGCGCCTCCGTGGTGCGCACAGCCTATGGCAACTTCGACACCGCGCCTGTCGCCGGCCAGCAGATCGTTCACATCAACTATGGACACGCACCCGGCCTGTTTTCGCTGAATGCCCGCTTCGGCAAAGGTTTCGGCTTTGGCAAACTCCCGTCCCCCACGCCACCGGCCCCCGGCAGTAAGCCTGATCCGCATCCTGACAAGCCGCAGCGCCCCTTTCAGGTCAACTTCGCCGTCTTCGCTCAGAACCTGCTCAACAAGGTCAATCCCGGCACGCCCGTGGGCCAACTAAGCTCGCCGTACTTCGGCCGCAGCCTCACCTTAAACACAGAACAGTCCGGCGGCAGCACTGCCGCGAACCGCCAGATCAACTTCTTCACGAACTTCCGGTTCTGATCTCTTTCACAGCCCGGGAGATCCCTGTCCCACCGCACTTATAGAGGCCCAGCTGCTGGCAGGGGCACTCCACCAGGCACACATCGCGGGAGAGGTCTTCAGAGTCGGCACATCGGCAACATGTAGCCATATCGCCAGACGTGTGCACAGATCTTACACGCTCTTTTCGCGGCAAACGAAACCGGCCCGGCAGGATTTCCTGCCGGGCCCGGTTCGTTTCTGGATTGAGATTACTGCGCGGAACCCCCGGCAGTGTAGGTGTAGTCGTTGTACTGGTAGCCGCCGTCGATGTAAGACCACAGACGGACGTAGATGGTTGAGCCATCCGTCGGCAGGCCGCTGACTGTCTGTGAGGTGGTGTAAACCGGATTGCCGCTATAGATGTCCAGTCCACCGGGCTGAGTGCCCACGTAGAGGACATACTGCGCAACCCGTGTTCCCGGTGTCCAGGTGAACGTTGCGGTGGAACCGGTCAGCGTGCTGCCGGGTGCGGGTGAGGTGATTACAGCCTTGGCGGACGCCGGTGCGTAGGCCGTGTAGGTGTAGTCGTTGTACTGGTAGCCGCCGTCAACGTACGACCAGAGCCGCACGTAGACGGTGCGGCCGTCGTTTGGCAGGTTATTGACCGTGAGTGAGGTCGTGTAGACCGGCGTGCCGCTGTAGATGTCATTACCGCCGGGCTGATTGCCTACGTAGACCACATACTGGGCAACGCGAGTCCCGGTCGTCCAGGTGAAGGTTGTGGTGGTACCGGGGAGCGTGCTGCCGGGTGCGGGCGAGGTGATGACCGCCTTTGCCGAAGTCTGCGTGTAGGTCGTGTAGGTGTAGTCGTTGTACTGGTAGCCGCCATTGATGTACGAGAAGAGCCGAACATAGATGGTGGAGCCATCGTTCGGCAGGCCACTGATCGTTTGCGAGGTGGTGTAGACCGGATTGCCGGCGTAGAGGTCCAGTCCGCCGGGCTGCCTGCCCACATACAGCACGTACTGGGCAACGTTTGTTCCCGGTGTCCAGGTGAACGTAACGGTGGAATCCGTCAGCGTGCTGCCGGGGGCGGGCGTGGTGAGAACTGCCTTCGCAGCATCCGGAGCTGGCACACTGAGGTAGCCTACGATGCCATCGTGATCACTGGCAGCTTCAGGCCGTGTCGCGTCATTGCGGTAGACCGCCGGGAAATCTGCGTTCCAGTGGGCCGGAACCGTGCGGATGATGCTGGCGATGTCCTGCGTGACGAGGAAGTGGTCGATGCTCTGCGCGTAGCCGGAGAACACGTAGGAGTACGCGCCGTTCGGAACGTCAGTAGGGGCTGCGTCGACCAGCACTGGGCTGACCAGGCCTGAGGGACCGGCCAGAACGTCCTGCGAGGCAGGTGCGGGGTTGCCCTTGATAATGCCCAGGGAATCCACCAGGCCATCATTCACGTCGAAGGCGTTGAAGTCACCCACGACCACAACGTGCTCACCGGCAGACTGGTAGCCCTGCACGAGGTTAGCGAGGTACTCCGCCTGCTTTTCACGCTTCAGGCGGACCGTCTGGGCCGTGGTGTCGGCACCGGTCACACCGTTCAACGAGCGCAGATGGTTGACGATGATGGTGACAGGGTAATCGCTCGCGCCGTTCGCCCGCTTAATGCCTGCGTGCAGCACTAGCGGGGGACGGTCATTTAGGGTGGCCTGTGCCCCGGCCGCGTTGGTGAACGTGGTTGTTTTACCGAACTGGTCGCAGCCCAGCACGTTGACCTTGCTCGGCTTGGTGAGGAAGGCGACGTTGATGCCGCTGGGATCGCTGCCCTGCACGAGGCAGGGAGCGTACTGCGGGTCTGTCTGACCTGCCGCAACCGCGTCGGAACTGATTTTGCTGCTCAGGTCCGTGAGCGTGGCAAGGTTCTCCATCTCTTCCAGCGCAATGATGTCGGGCGTGTTGAGGATGTTGCGGATACCGAGGGATCCCTTGGCAAGACGCAACTGATAGGCGGCAGTGGTCACCGTGACCGCACCGGCGTTGTCGGAGGCCACGTCGTTGTAGAAGCGCTCCATGTTCTGGTCGGCGATGGTCATCTCGCCTGCACCCGCGGCGGGAACGCCCACGGCCACAGCCCTGGAACCGATGTTTGGGCGGGTGGCAGCGTCGATCAGCAGGCGCGGCACAGTCACGTTGGACAGGTCCATCACGCCAACTACATTGGTGAGTACCGTGTTTGTGGGCAAGTTCAAGGCGTTGGAAGCGGTAGTGGTCAGAATCGAATCCACCAGGAAGGTCTCAGGGTCCGAGTCGAAGCGTGGAATTGTGGAAGCCTGCGATGCGGTGAAGGCATCCCGCACATCCAGTCCCGGCTCGCGCGTGGGCCGCGGCAGGCCTGTGACTTCAGCCCAGAACTCGCCGCTGGAAGTATAGGTTTCAGCGGTTTCCGTAAGCGTTCCATCGGTCGGTTGCGTGACCGTGAGGCTAGGGGCTGTTACCCGCATGGACTGCAAATAGCCAAGCTGGGCGACGCCACCGGAGGGGCTGGGGTCCGAAGTCGTCAGTGTGATCGGTGCGGGCAGCGTGTTTCCTGAGCCGAGCACGTTGTAGTTGCTGACGCTGGTAATCTCCGCGCCGGGCATCGTGCTCGTCGTGGGATAAAGAGCAACTGTACCGGTCACTTCGACTTCCGTGCCGACCGTCACGTTCGTGGGTACCCGGCCCGAACCGGCAAAGACGAAGATGCCTTCGGAGGTCAGGGGATCGCTATCGTCGTCGGAATCGCGCGCCTGCAGATAGAAGCCGTTGCTGATGACGCTGGTCACAATGCCGCGCGTAAGCACGTTCTGCCCGGTATAGGCAGAGGTCCCCGGGGTGTTGCCCTGAATGGTATGGATGGGCGTGAACGCGACCGGTAGCGCGACGGTAAGCGACGTCGTGAGCGTGTTGGAAGTCAGCGTTGCAGTGTTCCTGCCGGTAAAGCTGAGGGTATAAGCCTGAGCAGCCGTAGAAGACGGGACCGTAAACCGATAGCTGTAGGTGCCGTCATTGGCGGTACCGTCGCCATTGGTGCCATCGTCAAAAAGCTGCTGAGTGGCGGTGAAGCCGCTGAAGCCGCTCAGGTCGACCGTGACGGACAGTCCGGTGGTGCCGGTTGCCGTGAGCAACGTGGCATTGCCCGCATTCACGGAAGCGGGTGTTGCCGCCACGCTGCTGATCGGCGGAGCCGTGGCGCCGCTGCATGGCGTGATGGTGGACGTGCTGTTGCGTGGACTCGGCGTGATGACTGCAAAGTCGGAGCCGTTCTGGTCGGTGTCCACGCACTGGTTCGTACGGCCGAGGGCTGTCGCATTCGAGGGAGCTGGCCCCCTGGACCCCTCAAAGCAGGTGACACTTGTGCCATAGCCGACGAAGTCGACGATGGTGGCGGAAGTGGAGCAGGCCCCTGCCAGCGGCGTTATCGAACTGGCCAGATAAATGCGTCCGGTGGTGCCGCTCATGTTGATCGACGAATTCGAGTAGTCGGCGGTAACCGGCAGCGGCGTTGTGACCGTGGTTCCTGCAGCCAGTTGCACAAGGTAGTGCTGGCCCGGCTGCAGGGTCACGGAGGGCAGCGCCACATTGCCCGAAACAGATGTTCCTGTTGCAGAGAAGTACTGCAGAGAGTAGCCACTCAGCGAAACGGGTGCCGCACTCAGGTTGAACAGCTCAACGTAGTCGTTGGCATAAGGCGCGCCCGTGTTGCCGCCACCTCCGTAGAGTTGGCTAATGACAACCGTGGTGGAAGCGGCATTTGCCTGTGCTGCAAAACAGAGCAGGACTGCCAGCATCGAGCACAGCCCGGCGGCGCGACGCGCAAACCAGCTGGAAGGTTTCTGAGAGAGGCCCAAATCGAGCGGCATAAGAATCCTTGTATTACGGGAGTAGAGTTGCGGATTTCGGTTGAGGGCCGCCGTACTAGAGCGGGTGCCCGAATGTGGTGAAGGGTCTGGCACTATGGGTTCAAGTCACGATTCAACGTTGCAGGATGGATACAACCCACCGGTGCGGGTGCGCCGACGCGCCAAAAACAAGCCGGGGCGGGCGCAGCAGGACCTAGGTTCGAGTCAGCTAATCTCCACAAAGAAGCGATGGCTGGATTATGTCAGGGTCATCTGCGCGGTAGTGTGAAAATCTTGTCCGCGCTCTCTGAAACTTTGATCGCACACAAGCAAAATGCCGCGAAAGTGGCAGCAATCCCCTGTTTGCAGGGTTTGCGGTAACACAAACCTGGTTACGCGGGTGCAGTTGAACCAACGATCGTTTTCTGCCTGCTCCACCAACTCCACCCATATGCGGAGGGTTGTCTCGATCTTGTAAGTCCATCGACAAGCCTTGTAGTCTGTCCCACAATGCCCAGGCACAGTTCTGAAGGCCAAAAGACGTTGCTCGTTGCAGTGCGCCTGCTGGTTATTTTTCTGGTGTGTGCCGAAACTGTCTGTGCGCAATCGCCACCGGCGCCCTCCGTCGAGAACACCGACCACGCCTCCTTTACCGATACTACCCAGCAGCTCAAGCTGGACTTCCGCGCCAAGGCCTATCACACGTCAAAAAAATACCTGCTCGAGACGATGGGGTCCGGCGTTGCGGTCTTCGACTACGACAACGATGGATTGCTGGACATTTTCTTCGCAAATGGCGCCCCCATCCGTGATTCGACGGCGAAAGGTACGGTGCCGCAGAAGGCGTCCAGTGCGGACTGGAACAGGCTCTTTCACCAGAAGAAAGACGGCACCTTTGAAGACGTGACCGAGAAAGCCGGTCTGAAAGGCGTCGGCTACAGCCTGGGCACCGCCGTCGGCGATTACGACAACGACGGCCTGGAAGACCTGTATGTGACCGGCTACGGCGGCAATCACCTGTACCACAACGACGGCAACGGCACCTTTACCGACGTGACGGAGAAATCCGGCACGGGCGGCCAGGGTGCGGCCGATGCGATGTGGTTTACGTCCGCCACATGGGTCGATCTGGACAACGACGGCAAGCTCGACCTGATCGTGCTGCGCTACGCAAAGTGGGACTTCGAGGACGTTTGGTGTGGCGAGCACCGCGAAGGCTATCGCTCCTACTGCCATCCGGACATCTTCCCCGTGATCGCGCCGCTCGTCTTCCACAACAACGGCAACGGCACATTCGCCGAGCAGTCCGCGAAGTACGGCCTGAACAAGCCTGGCAAGGGCCTCGGCATTGCGCTGGCGGACTTCGACCGTGATGGAAAGATCGACATCGCCGTGGCGAACGACTCGATGCTTGAGTTCCTCTACCGCAACAAGGGGGACGGCACCTTTGAAGAAGTAGGCCTGCCCGCGGAGATCGCCGTAGACAGCGACGGCCGCACCTATGCGGGCATGGGCATTGACTTTCAGGACTACGACAACGACGGGCTGCCCGATCTTGTCATCACGAATCTTGCCAACCAGAAGTACGCGCTGTACCGCAACAACGGCGATGGATCGTTCACCTACGACACGTACATCTCCGGCCTCGCGCAGATCACGCTGCTGCATTCTGGCTGGGGCATTCACTTCTTCGACTACGACAACGACGGACTGAAAGACCTGCTCGTTGCGCAGGGGCACGACCTGGATACGGTGGAGTTGAACTTCCCCCAGCTGCGCTACCGCGAGCCTATGCTGCTGGCGCGCAACCTTGGCAAGGGCAAGTTTCTCGATGTTTCGCGCGCCGCGGGCGACGTCTTTCAGCAGCCGTGGGTGGGCCGCGGCATGGCGGTCGGCGACCTGGACAACGACGGCAGGCTGGACGCGGTGGTATCCACCAACGACGGCCCGCCGCACGTGCTGCACAACGGGACCGAGTCTGGCAATCACTGGCTGCGGCTGCTTCTGGTCGGCCACACCTCAAACCGCGACGCCATCGGCGCGACCGTAAAAATCACGACGGGCAGTGGACCGCAGTACCTTACCGTATCCACAGGCGGGTCTTATCTTTCCAGCAGCGACAAGCGGGTGCACTTCGGGCTGGGTGCGAACACGGCAGTCAGCGACGTGGAGATACGCTGGCCTAGTGGCATCGTGCAGCATCTGTCCAACGTGAAGGCAGACCAGCAACTCAAAGTCGACGAGCCAGCCAGATAAAGCCTTACGACCTGCGCACCCTGCCGTGTACCACGAGAACCTTAACATTCGGAAAACAGCTCACGTTCCACGAAGGCGTCAACTTCATCCTGCAGGCTGACTTTTTCAATGCCCTGAACCGCGCGATTTCTGGTGGCCGGACACAACGCTGGGCGATTCCAACTTCAGTCTCTGCACGAAGAGGATGCATCATAGGCTTCTACGAAGAGCATGCTACGAATGCATACTGGAAGCGTTTGTTTCTTCTAAACATCTCGGCCTTCAGAAGTGATCGGGAGCCCTCAATCAAAGTCACACCATACTCAGAACAGAGAACACCATGCATCTTCCCCGCTCAACAGCAGGCTTCACCGCGCCAGGGTCTTTCAACCACTCTTCTCAAATCAAGCTAAGTGGGATACTGCATTCTCTAGTCCTTCTGGCGGCTGCATGTATCACGTGGCATGGGTGCATACATGGGCAGGCCCCGGCACCCGTAGCGAGTGAAGCCACCGATCCCGTTGCCGACTCTCGCGCTGTCGTTCAGGCTGGCTCCGCGCGCTTCACCTTATTGACGCCACAATTGGTGCGCATGGAGTGGGCTGCCGACGGCAAGTTCATTGATGACCCGAGCCTCATCTTTCTGAATCGACACCTGCCTGTACCGTCATTCCAGAAGAAAGTTAGCAGCCGCGAGGTCGTGATCGACACGGGAGCGTTGCACCTCGTCTACCACCCTGGTGCGACCGGCAGCGGCTTCACAGCAGAGAACCTCGCGGTGACCCTCAAGATCGATGGCAAACCGGTCACCTGGCACCCGGGGATGGCATCCGGCGGAAACCTGCTGGGTACCACACGCACGCTGGACGGTGCGCAGGGTGCCGAGAACTTGCGGGAGCCGATGGGCCAGGGGCTTATTTCTCGGAACGGATGGGCGGTAGTAGACGACGATGGCCCGCTCTTCGACAGCACGAACTTCGACCCGGCGCAAGCCGACGCTCTGACGCAGCCTTGGGTGAAGCAGCGTCCGTCAGGCAATCGCAGCGACCTCTACTTCTTCGGGTACGGCCACGCCTACAAGCAGGCGCTCAGCGACTACGTCAAGGTGGCCGGACGCATCCCTCTGCCGCCGCGCTTCGCCTTCGGCGCGTGGTGGTCGCGCTACTGGGCCTACAGCGACCAGGAACTGCGCGAACTGGTCGATGGCTTCCACCAGAACAGCCTGCCGCTCGACGTCTTCGTGATCGACATGGACTGGCACCAGACCTTCGGCCGCCACTTCGATCAGACAGATGCCTCCGGCCACGCCAAGGGCTGGAGCGGTTATAGCTGGGATTCCGCGCTCTTTCCCGACCCGAAAGACTTCCTGGGCGAGCTGCACGACCAAGGCCTGAAGGTCACGCTGAATCTACACCCTGCCAGCGGCGTGCAGCCGTGGGAGAAGGCCTACCCCGACTTCGCGAAGAACATGGGCGTCGATCCGGCGAGCGGCAAGTACATTCCGTTCGACCTGACAAACCGGCAGTTCGCAAAGAACTACCTCGACCTGCTGCACCATCCACTCGAGAAAGAAGGCGTGAACTTCTGGTGGCTGGACTGGCAGCAGGAGGGCAACACCGCCGTAGCAGGCGTGAACCCCACGTGGTGGCTCAACTACATCCACTTTACCGACCAGGAGCATGAGGGCAAGCGCCCGCTGCTCTTCCACCGCTGGGGTGGCTTAGGCAATCACCGCTACCAGATCGGCTTTTCCGGCGACACCGTCTCCGTGTGGGACTCGCTGGCCTTTCAGCCCTGGTTCACCGCAACCGCCGCGAACGTGGGCTATGCCTACTGGTCGCACGACATTGGCGGCCACATGCCCGGCAAGGTCGATCCCGAGCTCTACGCACGATGGATCCAGTTCGGCATCTTCAGCCCCATTCTGCGCACGCACACCACGAAGAACGCCGAGGCGGAGCGCCGCATCTGGGCCTACCCCGAGCCCTACAGCGACGTAATGCGGCAGGCCTTCCAGCTTCGTTACGCGATGCAGCCGTACCTCTACACGGAGGCGCGTCGCACCTACGATACCGGTGTCGCGTTCGACCGGCCGCTCTACTACGACTATCCCGAGGCAGCGGAGGCGTACACGGCAAAGAACGAATATCTGTTCGGCGACAACGTTCTGGTCGCTCCCGTGGTGAAGCCCGCAGACCCCGCGACCGGCTTGGTCAGCGAGCACATCTGGCTGCCACCGGGCGAGTGGATCGAGTGGTCTTCCGGCGAAAAGCTGAAGGGCCCTGTGTCGCTGGACAGGAGCTATTCCATCGCGCAGTTGCCCGTGTTCATGAAGGCTGGCGCCATTCTGCCGATGCAGCCGCCCATGCTGTACACGGGCCAGAGGCCGGTCGATCCGCTGATCCTGACGGTCTACCCGCTTGAGAACGGCCAAACCTCGCGCTACACCGTCTACGAAGACTCCGGCAAGGGTGAAGACTACAAGCAGAACGTCGGCACTGCGCGAACGGAAGTCGAGGCACGGCAGCACGGCGATGAGTTGACCGTAACGGTCGCGCCTGTGAACGGCAGCTATGACGGCATGCAGGTTCAACGGCGCATCGAGCTCCGGCTCCCCGCGGACTGGCCACCGGAGACAGTGGAAGCGAACGGTGTTCCGCTCCAGTTCACGCTGCACCCTGAAGAAGCGGGATGGCGATATGAGGGCAACACTCTCAGCACGATTATTCCGGTTGCTTCCGCGGACGTTCACGCAAAGTCCACCATCACGATTCGGCGCAGCAAGGGTGCAATCGCAAATCGCGCGGAGTTGAACGGCTTCGCCGGTCGCATGGCGCGGCTGCGCATGGCTTACGACCAGCTCTCCAACGACTACCCGGAAACCGCTGCCGTGCCGGACGCAGTCACCCTCGCCATGCAAACGGGC
The DNA here is from genome assembly GCA_937859825.1 of uncultured Terriglobus sp. Lineage (GTDB taxonomy): Bacteria > Acidobacteriota > Terriglobia > Terriglobales > Acidobacteriaceae > Terriglobus. The sequence continues at coordinate 10,650 of CALMAP010000352.1, forward strand.
AATCGCATCGGCTACCACCCGGAGACCGCGCAGAAAGAGCTAGGCGCATTCGCGAAGAGCTACGCGGACGCGATTGCCGCGACGGAGCAGCTTGCGGCTCACGTCAAGCCCGAGACGAAATCCGTCTCAGGCGCACCCGCTGCCAGCCCCGCGCAGGCAGAGCGCGACCGCTCACACCAGGTGCGCATCGAGCACGCGCGGGCTGACCTGCTTAGTGCACGATGATGTGCACTTACCAGAGCAGGAGGGAGCAGGAGCCTTCAGGCTCCTGGATAGCGATTTCAACCGGAGCAGGCAACAAGCAGGCCGGCCCGGCTTCTACGGTCACACTCTGCGCTCAAGAGGAAGTGAGCTGGACCGCAGAATAATTCCACAATGAAAGATCATCGTTCTATCTGCCCCCGGTCCTCAAGGATCCACGCGAGCACCTTCGTTCCGAACATGCTCATGCATGCCCATGCGGCAAGTGCAACCAGCAGCAACTGGGTCACGGTAACAAAGGTCAAGAGAGAATTTGCCCACCACAGAAACACAAGCCGAACAGCCACCGAGACACCCCTCGCCTGTCCCGAGCGGGACACAAGGTGCACATCGGCTGGCCGCCGCGTTTCTTTAGACCGACTGTCGCACCTTCGCTTGGAAAGCTTCAGAGGCCGCGCTTTCGTGTTCGCTGAAGCGGCACACGTCGCCCTCGCTGAGTTCGTGGAAGGCGATCGTGCCCGCCGCCAGTTCAAGCACACTGCGGGTGCGGCGCGGCGCGAAGACCAGACGGCGCGGAGACACGTTCTTCCACACGCGGACAACGCGCGAGTCCTGATCGAGCGCGACAATGTCGATGGCGTAGCGCATGCCAAAAGTATGCACACCGCCTGAGGGGTTGATCCTGAGACCGGCACGCGCGTCCAGCCGGTCTGTGCCAAGCAGGCCGATCATGCGGGTCACAAACGTGTCTGCGGAGCGGAGCTGGTCGCAAACTCGCCGCTCCGACACCAGCCCGGGAGCGGTGGCGCTTGCCTTGTTCTTGATTACGGTCAGGTTCAGCATGGTTCTCTCA
>CALMAP010000353.1:0-12085 GCA_937859825.1 uncultured Terriglobus sp.
TTCCTCCAAAGCTTCACACGGAAAACCCTACCCCTGTAGCCCGCCACTCCTCTACTATCCTCGAGACCATACACATCGTGGAAATAACTACTTCTAAGTGGACAAAATGGGTGCCGGCATTTGTCTGCCTGACAAGCTATGACCATCTGAAGGCATCCGATGGGCTCAGAGACGCTTGCGGTCCTAGCCCAGCGTGAGCGGCTTCAGTCTGCCGGCAAAGGGTGCTCTTCAGAGGCGTAACAAGCCTTCATCAATGAAGCAGAGGATTCGCAGAGCAGCCAATGCACAGTCAGGGCAGGCTAAAGCGACAGACACTTCCTCACTGAAGTAGCTTCAGCACAGGGATTCGCTTAGTTGAGGCCGGTCACTCCATCATTCAGACCAAGTGCTACTCCTTCCTATGGATGAGATGTCGCCATCGCCTCATGATGCACGATGTTCCAGCGATGCAAGCACGGTACCAAGAGTGGACACACACCTTGACAATCGCAAGCTGCGTACTGTGATATCGGTCGGTCTGTCACACGATCCGTTGCTATGTTGTGTATGTCCGGGCAGACGTTCAACCCCGAGGCTCGAATGCGAAAAACCACTTCTGTTGGCGTGCTCGCTTTTGCTGCGACGCAAGCGCTTGTTTTTGTTTCCTCTGCCCATAGTCAAAGCATTTTCGGTCAAATTTCCGGGACGATTACCGATCCTTCCGGTGCGTCAATCCCGAATGCCAGCGTCACTCTCACCAATACAGAGAAGCAGCTTACGCGAACCATCTCCACGGACGATAGCGGGAACTACACCGCGACCACGCTCCCGTTAGGTACTTACACTGTCTTTGTAAAGGCAGCGGGATTTAGCACGGCCCAGCAACAGAACGTAGTGGTAAGTGCAGATGCAAAAGTTACTTCAAACATCACCTTGAAGGTCGGGCAGAGTAGTGAAGTTGTGGAAGTACAGAGCGGTGCCATTGAATCGCTGAACACCACGAATGGCGAACTCTCCCGCGTGATCGATTCGCGCCAGGTGGAGAACCTTGCGTTGAACGGCCGCAACTACACGCAGTTACTCACACTGGTTCCGGGAGCGGTCGTCACCAACCCTGATATCTTCTCCGTAACAACGTCGCTTGCTTCCAACAACCAGACCATTAACGGTAACCGCAGCGACACCAATAATCTCACGGTAGATGGCGCATACAACCAGGTCGCCGGTTCGAACGGGTCGCTGATGAATAACGTCGGACCGGACTTCATCGCCGAGGTCAAAATCGACACCTCCAACGCTTCTGCGGAGTTCGGCCGCACCTCAGGGCCGACCTTCAACATCGTGACCAAGAGCGGAACCAACCAGTTCCATGGCGGCGCGTTTGAGTTTCTGCGCAACAGCTACGTGGACGCGACGAACTACATCGCGCGCAAGAAGACGCAGCTCATCTACAACGACTTTGGCTTCTTCGTGGGCGGTCCTATCATCCATGACAAGCTGTTCTTCTTCGTGGGCGAGGAGTGGAAGCGGCTGCGCCAGCAGGCAACGGCCAGCACCTTTACCGTGCCCACCACAGCGATGTTGAACGGCGACTTCTCCGGGCTGTGCACCACGGGCTTTGCCGCCGGTGTATGCACGACTGCCAGCCAACAACTCTACAATCCGGGCACAAGCACACCGATCCTAAACAACAATATCTCGAACCGTATCACGGCCGACGGCCGCGCCATCGCGAATGTCTACAAGACCGTGATTGCTGGTGGACTCAGTTATCGCGACGGCGGCACAGGCAATCCCAGCAACAACCTGACGCTGGCGCCATCGAACCCGTTGAACTTCCACCAGGACCTGGTGCGCTTTGACTACGTGATCAGCCAGAAGCACTCACTTTATGGCCGCTGGATCCACGACCAGAACTCGCTCATCGACCCGTTCGGCACCTTCTCGAACAGCGGCATCCTGAATACCACGCCCACGCAGCGCAATCGTCCCGGCCAGAGCTACCTGATCTCGGAAACATGGGCGATCCACCCAAGCCTGATCAACCAGGCGCAGGCGAACGCAAGCTGGGCGGCGCAGCGCATTCCACCTTACGGCAACAACTGGAAGCGCGAGACCTACAACTTTCAGTACCAGAAGCTGTTTCCGGGCGTGGGCCCGTATCCGAACGGCATCCCTATCGTGAACGTAACCAACTTCGCCGGCTTCCAAGGCCCCAACTTCGCTCTGCTTGCACCTTCGACGGACATTCAGGTAGCCGACAACATCACTTGGGTCAAAGGCAATCACAACTTTAAGTTCGGCGCGGCCTACATTCGCGACCGCGTAGACCAGAACGGCCGCTCCAACTACACCGGCACAGCTACCTTCAACGCTCTGCCCACTTCCAGCAATTGCCGCGCCACCACGGGCAATACCACCTGTTACTCGCTGGCCGATGCCTTCCTGGGTAATTTCCAGTCCTACTCGGAGGCCAGCGCAGACCCGGTCGGCCACTTCCGCTTCAACCAGATTGAGGGTTTCGCGCAGGATAGCTGGCGCGCCACCCGCAAGCTGAGCCTGGAATATGGCCTTCGCTACCAGTGGATCCAGCCTTTCTACCTGCAGGGCAACAATGCCACCAACTTCGACCCGAATGTCTATAACTCGGCGAACGCGGTCACGGTAACAACCAGCGGTGGCTTGGTCCAGAACTCGGGCAATCCGTACAATGGCCTCATTCGCGCCGGTGACGGCGTTCCCCAGGACCAGCAGGTGCGCGTACCCAACGTGAACACCGCGTTGTTCCCGCTGATTCCAACCGGCGCGCCACGCGGACTGTACAAGATGCACGGTGCCGCGGGGCCGCGTATCGGCTTTGCCTTCGCACCGGATGACAAGACGGCGATCCGCGGCGGCTTCGGTATCTTCTATTACCGTCCGCAGGGTAACCTGATCTTCAGCCAGCTGAACCTGCCGCCGTTCCTGAACAACACGCAACTCGGCGTCGGCAATCTTGCCACGCTCACAACGCAGTCTGCGGCTGCGCCCGGCCTGCAGGCCGGCATCAGCGCCATCGACCCACGCAACAAAAACCCTTACACCATGCAATACAGCCTTGGCTTCCAGCGGCAACTGCCCAGCAACGTGCTGCTTGAGATGAACTACGTGGGCAACGTGGCGCACCACCAGCTACGTCAGCCCAACATCAACTTCCCCGATCTGAATAGCGTCGTCACCAACCAGAATTCCACGTCGCCGAACTCGTCCATTGCGATCTTCAACCCATATAAGGGCTACAACGCAATCAGCTCGAACCGCTTCGATTCCAACTACAACTACAATTCGCTCCAGGTCTTCGCCTCCAAGCGCAAGGGCGTGGTCACGGCGACGCTCGCGTACACCTTTGCCAAGGCGCTCGGCGACTCGTCGGTGAACAACGTTACGCTGGAGAATTGGCGCGATCAGCAGTACAACTATGGCAATCTGTCCAACGATCGCCGCCACGCCTTTGTGGCGAGTTTCGTGATCCAGGCACCGGAGCTGCGCGGTCACAACTTTGTGTTGCGTGAAGCGCTCGGTAGCTGGCAGGTCAGCGGCGTCGCACGCCTGCAGAGCGGCGCGTACTACAACGTGCAGTCCACGTCGCCGGTCAGCTTCGGAACCGTCCGCGCCGACAGGCTACCTGGCGTGCAGGTCTACGGTAACGGTCATGCTGGACTGAATGGCTACCTGAATACCACCGCAAGCAGCATCACTACGACCAACCCGGTCACCGGCGCGGCCGTGGTCACACCTACGCGCGGTGCCTTCTCCCAGGTGCCCAAGACGGCTTTCCGCTTCGGCAACTCGGGATATGGTGCCATCGTTGGTCCGGGGCTTGCACAGACCGATGCGACGCTGTCGAAGTTCTTTCCCATCACCGAGAGCATCCGCATGAAGTTCCAGTGGGACGTGTTCAACGCGCTGAACCGCACCAACTTCAACGGCATCAACCTGAACGCGAACAACAGCAACTTCGGAACCTTCTCCTCGGCCTTTCCGCCGCGGCAGATGCAGTTCGGGTTAAAGCTGCTTTTCTAGGAACGACAGCAGTACGCAACGTGCGCCAGGTCTTTACGCGGAGTTCGCAAAGTTTATGTTTTCGACTTTACCTACTCTACGAAGGGCCTGGCGCTCTTTGCGTACTGCTCTTCTCTGAGCGTGCTATGTGTTCGAATGTAGCCCGCTTACTCCGCCTTTACCGGCGGATTCTCCTGGTAAGTCTTACGTACGAGTTCGACACTCTGTTTCGGCTGCATCTTTTCCGAGAAGAGCCCTTTGCGATTGAAGCCGTTCTGCAGCTTCGGAATGTTGCGTGTTGAGGAACGGAAATCCATCAGCACCCAAGGCGTAACGCCGCGCATCTGCGGGATGCGGCGAATCATGTCGAACTGGTGCTGGAGTACGTTCACCTGCTGCTCCTCCGTCCATCGATCGTGCGGGCCGCCGTGATTGCCAAAGGTAGCCTCTGCACCAAACTCCGACATGACGAACGGCTTCTGCGGCAGCACCCAGGTCTTGCGGTCCGCGTCCTCAGCCGTACCTTCGTACCAGCCGATGTATTGATTCTGACCGACCACGTCGAGCGCCGCAATCAGTGGGTCGTCCTGCACGACTCGGTCCTGATCGACCTTGGGCCCGATCAGTGCGCTGGTAATGAGCCGCGTTGGATCGCTACGTCGCGCCTCGTTGGCCAAGTCCGTGAGGAAATGCGTACGCGCCGGATTGTTCGGTGTTTCATTCGAGACGGACCAGAAGATCACCGAAGCCTTGTTACGGTCGCGGCGGATCATCTCGTGAAGCATGGTGACCGCCTTGGCGTAGACCTCGGGTTTGTCGAAGCTGATGCGCTGCCACAGTGGAATCTCCGACCACACCATCATGCCCTCGCGGTCGGCTTCGCGCGTCATCTTCTCGTCATGTGGGTAATGGCACAGGCGCACGAAGTTCGCGTGGATCTGGTGCAGCATGGCGAAGATGTTTCTCACGTCCTCGTCCGTGATAGCGCGTCCCCCACGCACCGGAGCTTCCGCGTGCGCGTTCGCACCAAGAAGAGCCACCGGGCTGCCGTTCAGCAGAATGCGCGTGCCATCCACGCGGACATCGCGAAAGCCGATGTCGTCCGTAATGCTGTCGCTGCCGGCGTGCAGTTCTACTTTGTAGAGCTTTGGAGTCGTACCGGACCAGAGCGTTAGCTGCTTTGCGGACGCCTCGAAGCTGGCGCGTCCGTTGCTGTCAGTAGTTACTGTGGTGCTTACACCGGCTTCTGGAATGCGGATGCTGACGGCAGTACCGCTGTTTGCGCCCTCCACGTGAACATAGCCTGCGATCGTCTTCGCTGAGGCAGCCTTCCCATCGAAACTGGTGCCATGCTTTAATTGCACCTCGTAGTCGTCAATGAACTCTGAGGGCACGGTCAGCAGTGACACGTCGCGCGTGAGCCCGCCGTAGTCGTAGAAGTCGTAGAGCACGGACGGGATGTCGTCCTGATGGCGTGTGGAATCAACAGCAACAATGGCAGAGTTCTGCCCGCTGTGCAGCAGGGCCGTTGCGTCGCAGTCAAAGGGCGTAAAGCCGCCCTCGTGTTCGCAAAGCCGCTTGCCATTGATCCACACGACCGAGCGGTAGTTTGCCGCGCCCACGTGGAAGAAGGTGCGCGTACCGGCAGCGGGCGTGAAGCTGAAGTCCCGTTCGTACCAAACCACGCCCTCGAAGCGAAGCAGCGTCGAATCCTGCGTATTCCAGTCGCCCGGAACCTTTAGCGTTGGGGACGTAGCGAAGTCATACTCGGCATTGTGCGGGCCGCTGCTGATGTTGGGATGGGTGTTCTGCGCGTAGCCACCATCCCGCACTGCTCCTTTGCCGTCGTAGAGCTCGCGAAACGGCGGCTGTTCTACAAGGTAGTGCCACTCACCATTCAGTGACTGCGCAGGCCTGCGGTCCGAACCGACCAGCAGCGTTTGCAGCGCCTGCTGACTAAAGGTTGGTAGCGCGAGAAGAGAAACAGCGATCAGGACAGGAACAGAGCGTATTGCGGGCACATGGCCTCCATGAAAGATCTACCGCAACAGTATGCTCCAGCAACGATGGAAATATCCTTACATGCCTGATGACAATAATGACCGCAGTGCCGTTGAGGCGTGGCAGCGTCTTACACCTTGGCCTGCGACGCTTCTGAAACAGGTGCTGCTCTCTGCGCGGTTCACTTCAGAATGGCGGTAAGCGGTTTGCCATCCATTCCGGCCTGCGACAGACCGAGTATCTGCGCGATCGTTGCAGCTACATCCACGTTCGGGAACGAAGGTTGTTCCCCCGCGGGTCGAATTGCCGCACCGCTTGCAATAAAGATGCTCTGCATCAGCGGACGCGTATTGGGGTAGCCATGCGCGCCGGTCTGCTTTTCGTCCATGCCACTTATGGAGTTGTGGCGGGAGGCCTTCTCGCCGTCGAACTTCCAGTCCTCTTTTGCATACACCAGAACATCAAAGGCTGTTGGGTTGTCTGAAGGCCTTGGCAAGCCCTGTGCGGCCACCTCCGCATCGGTTGGAACGGAGTCGGTTGCAGCACTCGCCGTGAAAGCTGCGCGAATTTTGTCCGTCAGTTCTGGTGTGCGGTGGGACTCATAAATGTAAGCCGCGCCGCCCTCGGCAAGTGCCGTAGCCTGCGACGGCAGGATGCCGGCATTCTTCAGAGTTTCATTCGGGTCTACGGTGTGGTGCACGCTGCTCTGGCCGTGGTCGCTCACGATGAGGAACGTGGTGCGGTCAAGGTCGCCTGCATCGCGCACTGCGTCGATCACTTCCTTTACTTGACCGTCCAGAAACTCAGCCGTGTTCACACCGGCCATCGTGTCGTAGCCATAGTTGTGTTCCGCTCCATCCAGCGCCAGCAGATGCAGCAGCACAAGGTCCGGGTGGTGATGGCGTATGGAGTAGGCTGCGGCGCGCGTATAGATGCGGTCGCGAAAAGCCTGCTGTCCCTTGGTGAAGTTCACGAGTTCCGCTTCAGTCATTGAGCCATCTGCAAGCATCTCCTTCACCAGCGGCGATGTGGCGACCGGGCGCTCGAAGAAGCTCCAGTCGATGTTCGCATGCTCAATCGCGACCCAGTCCATCTCCGCCGTGACCAGTCCCGCGTCGTGTGCGCGGTCATACACAGTGGGCACATGCACAAGCGCGGTCTTTTCCGCGTGGAACTCGACCGATGGTAGTTTGCCGGTGCGCTGATCGGTGATTTGTCCATTGGCAATGAGTCCATGCTTTGCCGGTGAGACGCCCGTGACCATGCTGGTGTGGTTGGGCCATGTGACCGTTGGGTTCACCGGCTGCATCGAGCGCGCGTAGCTGCCGCTCTTCATCAATGCGCGCAAGGTAGGCACCGGCAGCAAAGGCTGGTTCAGCAGGGAAGCGCCGAACGCATCCAGGCTGATGACCACCGCCATCGGCTTGCGCGGCTGTGGTGCGGCCTGCGGGTACATTGCTGAAGTAAGAAGGAGCAGCGCGATTGCTGCCGCTTGCCGGATGCGCATGATGTTCTCCTGTGTCCGGCTCCCATTTCATCATGGAAGGGAAGAGACACCTGCAAACAGAAACTCATGTTTCACTTCCATCGAACCAAAGCAGCAAAATGGAGCCATGACTCGCGAGTTCGAACTTTGCGCGGAAACGCTGCAGGCCTGTGCCGCTGCATCGGAGGGCGGCGCCGACCGCATCGAGTTGTGTGCCGCGCTCGGCGAAGGTGGCGTGACCCCAAGCCGCGGCCTGCTGCGTGAGGCACTGGCTGCCGTGCGCGTTCCAGTACACGTTCTAGTGCGGCCGCGTGCTGGTGGATTCGTTTACTCTGCTGCGGAATTTCGGGTAATGTGCCAGGACGTACAGGACGCCGTCGCGACAGGCGCGGCAGGCGTTGTGGTGGGCGTGGTCACGAAAGATCGGACCATTCACCGTGATCGCATGGAGGAACTTATGCAACTCGCTACTGGCAGGGCGGTCACGTTTCATCGCGCCTTCGATCAATTGCACGATCTGCGGAGTTCCCTTGAGACGCTCATCGACCTCGGATGTGCACGCGTGCTCACCTCCGGTGGTCTGCCCACGGTAAGCGAAGGCTTCGACTCGCTTACACAGCTTGCGCAACAAGCCGCAGGACGCATCCGTGTAGCGGCTGGTGGGGGCGTGACACTTGAGAATGCAGCACGTCTTGTTGCCGTGCCCGGACTCGATCTGCACGCATCGCTTCGGTCAAAAGCGGCTCAGAGTTCGGTTGGCGATCCGCTTTGGCAGGAACATGCAAGAGAAGTTTCCATCGACGTCATTCGTGGCATGAGAGTCAGCGTTCACGGTGCGAAGGGCTAAACGAAACTACTTTGCGGCCTGCCTCGCGCGAAAGGCATGCTCGTCGCGCGCACGCCACACCGCACCATCAATCGGGTCCACGACGCCATCCAGGGTCTCTACGGATGGGAACTCCTTCTGCACCGCCCTTACCAGCGATTCGCGAACGGGCGGCACATGCTCCATGATGCTTCCCGCAAACGCGATCGTCGGTACGAATGCCGGCTCGTTCTGCTGGACGCGTAGTCTCCTTACAAGCAAACGAACGAGATAGGCAAGTTGTTCGCCTTCAGCACGCAGCACCTCGCGGGCGACAGCATCGCCCTGCTCCGCACAGCGCAGCACCAGCCTCGTTAGCTTCGAGACGTCCGGCACGGGGCTGCGGTTGGCGTGCTCCACCAAAGCCTTCACTGAGTCGAGCTGCCAAAATTCCATGACCGCATCCTGCAGTGCGGTCTGGCGTCCCTCGTCTATGGCAAGAAAAATCGAGCGCAGCGCACGTGTGCCGACGGCGTGCCCCGAGCCCTGGTCTGAGAGCATGGGCCCCCAACCGCCGGTGGTTGAGCGAACGCCCGAGGGCGTGCGGCCAGCCACATTGGAGCCGGTGCCCGCGAGCACAAGCACGCCTGCTCCTCCTTGAAATGCAGCGTCGAGCGCGATTTCGACATCGCCTAGCAGAAGCAGTTCACCGGCGACGCGCTCGTTGATAGAAGAGCGCAGGAAGTCGGCAACAAGCGGTACCGTTTCTCCCGCGGTGCCGACGCAGGTGCGTGATACGTCCGACATGGAAACGCCGCTGGCTTCTGTAAGTGAAGCCAGCCCGTCCTCCAAGTTGCGCAGGGCCGTTTCGGCATCGGCCCGCAGGCGCTTGATGGTGCCGGTGCGGTGCCGTGCCAGCGTTTCTGTTTCGTTTACCAGGACGAAGTCGGTCTTGGTGCCGCCCGCATCGATCGCGAGGAAAAAACTCATCCCACTACTCTACGTGCCGCTTCCGGTCCGGCGCTTAGGTCCATTGCTTCACGTTGACGCCGAGGTCATACGCTTCCTTGTCAGCCTCGATCTCTTCCCAGGTGACGGCATGACCGGTCTCTGCAGACTTGCGGCCCATCATGCAGGTACGCGCGCTCTGCACGCCAGCCGCAATCTGGTTCTGGTAGCGGTGCTCCGTAATGCTCTGGATGAAGCTGCGGTCTTTTTCCTTATCGGCATCGGCAAGATTGTCGCTGAAGGCACCGTCGGCTGCGAACTTGCTGTCTGTCTTCGTATCCGTAACAGTAGGAGCGGCCCAGTTCCACGGCTGCTTGCCCATGATGCGCAGCGGTCCTTTGTACGGAGCCTCGGCTAGGCCTTCGCTGCCGAAGATACGCTCCGCCACATCGAAGTAGCCGTTCTGGTTGAACTGCGTGGAAGTAAAAGCAAACTGCACGTCACCGGGATAGGTGAAGATGACTTCGTAGTTGTCATTGATGTCGCCGAAGTTCTGGATGACCTTGCGGCTCGCACGCGCGTCAGCTTTCACCGGGTGCGCGCCCATGATCCAGTTGCACACGTCGACCACATGAATGTTCTGCTCCAGCAGAATGTCGCCGGAGAGCTTCTTGTCCCACAGCCAGTTGCGCAGGCGCTGCTCATCCTTTGGCATGTTGCCGCGGTCGGGATAGGTTGCCGTTGGCGCGTTGTAGTAGCCGCTGAGTGAAGCAATTTTACCGAGCTGGCCATCGTGAATGCGGCGCACAATTTCAACGAACGGCGGAGCATTGCGGATCTGGAAGCCCACGGCCACGCTCACCTTGCCGTCGATGCGCTTTGCGATATCGAGCGCGCGGCGGGTCTGCGGCACATCCACGCCCACGGGCTTTTCGCAATAGACGTGCTTGCCGCCAGCAGTGAGCACATCCATATGCTCCACATGAAAGTAAGGTGGAGTGGAGATCTGGACTGCGTCGATCTCCGGGTCCGCGGCCATGGCCTTGTATGCTTCCCAGCCACGATACGTGTGCTTCGGATCGACCGCAGCCTTGCCGAGCGAGGCGTTCACTTCGTCGAAATGCTGCTTGCCCTTCTCGAGCTGGTCCGGGAAGATATCGCCGAGCGCGACGATACGTGCAGCTGTATTCTTTGCGAACGATGTCGCTACGGATGTTCCGCGACGGCCGCAACCCAGTAGGCCGTAGCGGACCTCAGAGTTCGCTGCATAACTGAACGCCGTGCGTGGGCTTACGAAGAGCAGCCCGCTGGCCCCGGCACCCTGTAGAAAGTGTCTGCGATCCATTTCTTTTCTCCGTCAACTTAGAAGCTTGAATAGCTATTTAAAGCACAACAATATCGGATTACGCGCTCAACTTAGAAAGGATGTTCTCGAGATAGACTTTCTCCGCCTTCACATCGGCCACCTGCTGCGGTCCTGATGTCTCGCGCTCAATGCTGATCGCGCCTTGATAGTTCAGTGCCTTCAACTCCTTCAGCACCTGTGGGAAGTCCACCTCGCCCTTGCCGATCACGACTTCTTCGCCAAGTTTCGCGGGATCGGTCGGCCACTTACCGTCCTTGGCGTGCATGGCCTGCACGTGTGGTCCCAGCACCTTCAATGCATCCACGGGATTAGCCTTGCCATAGAGGATCAGGTTGGCTGTATCCAGGCCTACACCGAGCGCGGGATTGTTCACGTCCTTGATCATGCGCAGCATGGTCGTGGGCGTCTCCTGACCGGTCTCCATCAGGAAGTGCTGGCCGTTGCCGGCACAATGCTCTGTAAGCTGACGGATCGCAGTTACCGCCTCCGGGTAGAGCGCGTCCTTCGGATCTTCCGGAATGAAGCCGCAGTGGGTCTGAATGCGCCCGACTCCGATCCTTTTTGCAAAATCCGAGGTCTGCTTTAGTGCATCCATGCGCGCCTGCCGATAGGCGCGCGGCACCACGCCAATGGTCGCAGGACCTTCCAGGAAGTTCCACTTAAGCGGCTGCGGGTACACGACCTCTGCTGTAGTTGGAACCACTCGGTACTTATCGAAAAGATCGTTGAATTGCTTTGCCAGTTCCGGCGTGTACTTTCCCAAATACCCGTCCAGCGACAAGAAGCAGGTCGGAAAACCGAGATCATGTACCAGCTTGATCTTTGCTTCAGGATTGGGGAATGGCTTGATCAGCAGGCCCAGCGCCATCGGGGCATACGGGCGTTTCTGGCCGCTCTGCGCGAATGCTGCGCGGCTAAAGATGCTGCTGCCGGCTGCAAGCGCTGCGTATGTAAGAAGACGGCGCCGGTCCATCGTTGTTCCGCCCAAGTTTGCCTGTACATCGTTCTGCATAGTTGCCCTTCCGTTGATAGACGAGATGTTACAGCGACACAAGGTAGTGGAACGCGGCAATGGACGCGGCGCTCCGTGGCAGTGGCAGGTCGCCTTCATCACCGAAGACGAGCGCCGTCGAACTTAAAAAGCGAGGCAGAATACCGTTTTCGATTGTCTGCCGTGCGGTGCTCCGAAAGATGCCGTTGCCGAAACCGGCGAGGGCGGTGAACACGACTGCTTCCGGATTGTTCAGATGGACCAGCGAAGCAACGGCGATGCCGAGCGCCTCCCCTGCCGTCCGCAAAAGCCGGATGGCTGTTCGGTTGCCTTGCCGCGCGAGTTCCTCAAGTTCACTCGCGCTACTCACGTTAAGCCCACTCTGCTTTGCCGAATGGCCGAGAGCGTATCCGCCCGCAACCGTGTCGAGACAACCCTGCCGTCCACACCGGCAGGGCAGGCCTTTCG
>CALMAP010000353.1:12095-12317 GCA_937859825.1 uncultured Terriglobus sp.
TGCCCGCGGTAGAGCATGCCGTGCATGTAATGCGCGGAGCCGATCGTGCTACCCAGAACGATGCTGGAGAAGTTGTCATACTCGCGGGCGCGACCGAAGGTTTTCTCCCCGACGGCCACCGCGTTTGCGTCATTGTCGATCCATGCTGGAATGCGCAGGGCGCGGCAAAACAATTGCGCAAGCGGAATATCGCGCCAGTCCAGCCCGGCGGAGTAGCGGCAC
>CALMAP010000354.1:0-248 GCA_937859825.1 uncultured Terriglobus sp.
GGCCGCCGCATCGCTCACCCAGCGGGTGCGGCTGCGGGGAAGTCTGGAGAACGTACTCGACCTGGAGCGGCTGCTTGCGCGGCTTGCCTTGGACTCGGCCGGTCCACGCGATGTGGTGGCGCTGGGCCGCACGCTGTCTGCACTACCCGAGATTGCTGAAATCGTTTCCGCCTTCCAGCTTGGGCGGTGGGAGACCCTGCGCAGCAACTTCGATCCACTTGCCGATGTCGCCGAACGCATCGCTGGGG
>CALMAP010000354.1:258-525 GCA_937859825.1 uncultured Terriglobus sp.
TTGTGGACGAGCCGCCACTGAAGCTCGGTGAAGGTGACGCCATTGAGGCCGGTGGCGATGCGGAATTCGACGAGCTCCGCGGCCTCTCGCGCAGCGGTCGCGAGGCCATTGCCGCGATCGAAGACCGCGAACGCAAACGCACGGGTATTGGCTCGCTGAAAGTTCGCTTCAATTCCGTCTTCGGCTACTACCTTGAGATCACACGTAGCAACCTGCAGAACGTGCCCGCCGACTACGAACGCAAGCAGACGCTGGTGCACGCCGAGC
>CALMAP010000354.1:535-6968 GCA_937859825.1 uncultured Terriglobus sp.
GCGCATCGCCGAATTGGAACGGCGCATCTTTGCGGACCTGCGGCGCGAGGTGCTCGCCGCCACCCCACGCATTCGCGACGCGGCAAAGCGCATCGCAGAAATTGACGTGCTGCTGAACTTTGCGCACGTGGCTGCCCTGCGCGGCTGGAATCGCCCTGCTATCGAGCAGGATAGCGGAGTCCTGGAATTTGCCGATGCGCGGCATCCCGTCGTGGAGTTGCGCATGGAAGAAGGCGGCAGCGGACGGTTTGTACCGAACAGCGGCTACCTTGAAAGCGGTGAGGCCGGGCCTTCGCTCGCGCTGATCACCGGGCCGAATATGGGCGGAAAGTCCACCTATCTCCGGATGGCCGCGCTGCTTGTTGTGCTGGCACAGTGCGGTTCGTTCGTTCCCGCGGCGCGCATGCGGCTCGGTCTGGTGGACCGCATTTTTACCCGGATCGGCGCAAGCGACAACGTAAGCCGTGGCCGTTCCACCTTCATGGTCGAGATGACCGAGACCGCCGCCATTCTGAACACGGCCACGGCTCGCTCACTTGTGCTGCTCGATGAGATGGGCCGCGGCACCGCCACCTACGACGGCCTTTCCCTCGCGTGGGCGACGGTGGAGCACCTGCACGACCGCATTGGCGCGCGAACGCTCTTCGCCACGCACTACCATGAGCTCACGCTGCTGGATGCAAAACTCGCTCGATTGAAGAACCTGCGTGTCGCCTGCCGCGAGGGTTCACACGGTATCGTCTTTCTGCACCAAGTAGAAGATGGAGCGGCCGACCGCAGCTATGGCATCGAGGTCGCGAAACTCGCAGGCCTGCCCCGCGACGTGATCGCCCGCGCACGCGCCGTGCTCAAGCTGCATGAGAAGGCGGAGAGTGCGTCCGTCGCCGCTGGGACCGCCGCCGCACAATTACCGGAGACACCGGTACAGATGAGGATCTTCACACCGCTTTCGCAGCGCGTAGTCGACCGGGTACGCAACACGGACGTGGACCGCATGACGCCGATGGAAGCGCTGCAACTGCTGGCCGAACTGAAGCAGGAGATCGCCGAATGAGCGAATCGAAAAAGCAGGCCACGCCTGCGGCAAAGGCGATGGTGGTCGCAGGCGTAATGAGCGGCACCTCCGCTGACGGCATCGACGTGGCAGTCGTGCGTATCACGCCCTCCGTAAACGCAGACGCTCCGCGCATCAAGCTGTTGAAGCATGTTTCTTTTCCGTACAGCAAGCAGGTAAGGCAGGCCGTGCTCGCCAGCATGGACGCAAGCAGCATCTCCAACGCGGAGTTGACCCGCCTGCATTGGCGTCTGGGCCAGCTTTATGGAGACGCCGTTGCCGAAACGCTGAAGCAGCTTCCAATACGCGCCGAGCTGGCGGCTATCCACGGGCAGACCGTCTTTCATCAGGGAGCTGAAGCGAAATACCTGGGAGCGCCTGTGCGCTGCACGCTGCAGTTGGGCGAGGCGAGCGAAGTGGCGGCACGTACCGGTATACCGGTGGTGAGCGACTTCCGCACGGCAGATATGGCTGTCGGCGGACAGGGTGCGCCTCTCGTCCCGATGCTCGACCGTGTGCTCTACGCCCACCCGAAGAAGAACCGGGTACTACAAAATCTGGGCGGCATCGCCAATATGACGGCAATACCCGCAGCCTCCTCCGGCCTGCTCGCGTTCGATTCCGGCCCGGCAAACATGGTGATCGATGGATGCATGGAGCGCCTCTTTAACCGACGTTTCGACCGCAACGGCGCGACATCCGCAAAAGGCAACGTACTGCGCTCGGTGCTCGAGGAGTGCCTGCGCCACCCATACTTCAAGAAGCCTGCGCCAAAGAGCTGCGGCCGCGAAGAGTTCGGCCGCGCGTTCGTCTCGAACTTTCTCGAACAATGTCGCAAGGCAAGCCCCAAACCGGAAGACGCAATCGCCACTGCAACCACCCTCACCGCTCAAAGCATTCTGCGTAGCTATGCCGATCTGGTGTGGCCCTTCCTGGGCCAGCATGCACCACTCGCAGACACCACGGAGTACATCGTGGCGGGCGGCGGCGCACGCAATCGCACCCTGATGAACCTGCTGCGGCGTGGACTGGAGCCACTGGGTGTTGTGGTGCGCGAAAGTGAGAGCACCGGACTCCCCCCGGAAGCAAAGGAGGCAGTCGCCTTTGCGCTGCTGGCATGGCTTCGCTGGGATGGCATGCCAGGAAACGTTCCTGCCGCAACGGGGGCTGCCCGGGCTGTCTCGCTTGGCAAGGTAACACTGCCTTGAAACAGTTGCAACAATACGTATCGGCATCCCTGCTGTTGGTATGCTGCGCTGGTCTGACATCCTGCAGAACGAGTCGCACGCAAGCAAACCCAAACACCGTAGTCGTCGACATTGAAAATTCGCCCACGAATCTCGACATTCGCATCGGCTCCGACGCACAGGCGGAACACATCGGCGCACTTATCTTCGACTCCGTCGTTCGTAAGGACGACCACTTCAACCTGCAACCGTGGATCGCTGAAACATGGGAATGGCCGGACCCACGTACCCTGGTGCTGCACATTCGCAGCGGCGTACGGTTCCATGACGGCAAGCCGCTCGATGCGGCGGATGTCGCGTGGTCCATCGAGAGCATGCACAACGGTGCGATCGTCAGCCCGAAATCAGGCAATTTCGCCAGCGTTGACCATGCCGAGGCGCCTGACCCGCATACTTGTATCATTCACCTGAAGCGGCCTGACGCGGGTCTACTCTTCAATATGAGCGATGGCCTCTTTGCCATCGTGGAACGCAGCGCGGGTAAGTCGCTCGGCGACTTTCCTATAGGTTCCGGACCATATCGCTTTGTCAGTCAGGTCCAGGACAAAGATGTTGTCCTCTCGCGCAACACGGAGTATTGGGCGGGACCGCCACACATTGAGACGCTTCGTTTCAACATTGTTCCTGACGCCATCACCCGTGCACTCGAAGTGCAGAAGGGCTCAGCCGATGCGGTCTCAAACGCGCTCACGATGGATACCGTGTACGCCTTGCGCAACGACCCCGGTCTGCAGACGGAGAGCCTGCCCGGCTCCATCGTGAACTACATCAGCTTCAACACCACGGAACCCGCATTGCGCGACCGGCGTGTGCGCGAGGCCTTCGCCTGGAGCATCGACCGGCCTGCAATCATTCACGCACTATGGCGCGACCACGCCCGCATGACGGACACGCTGCTGCCACCGGCACACTGGGCTGCTGCACACCCAGACGAGCTTGTACCGTACCGGCGAGATCTCACCAAAGCCACGGCCCTGCTGGACGCAGCGGGCTACAAGCCCGACGCACATGGCGTACGCATCCGTCTCACCCTCAAGAGCTCGACAGACGACACCATGCGCCTGCTCGCGGCGATCGTACAGCAGCAGGTACGCGAGGCAGGTATCGAACTGACGCTGCGGCAGAACGAGTTCGGCACCTTCTACTCCGATGTGACGCGGGGGGCGTTCCAGATGTATGTCCTGCGGTGGCTTGGCGCCAATGAGGACCCCGATATCTTCCGCTATGCCTATTCCAGCAACAGCATGCCTCCCAAAGGAGGGAATCGCGGGCGCTTTCAGAACGCTGAGGCAGACGATATCATCCGCAAAGGTGCGACCGAACAAGACCAAGGCAAGCGGCGATCCCTCTACATCGAGCTGCAAAACCTGCTCGCCGATGAGGAGCCCACCGTGGTGCTGTGGTCGCTGGACAACGTTGTCGTACACACGCGTCGCCTGCAAGGAGTGCACCCGGCATCGTCGGGCACCTTCACATGGCTTAGCACCGCCACGCTGCAGGATGCGAGGGCCGACTCGCGTTGACTCGTTCGTAAAGTCTTCGTACACTTTGAGGAGCGGCGCGCATGGATTCCCTGCCCCGCTTCATCACAGACCCGTCCGGCACGTGAGTCTGCTTCGTGATGCCTCCTCGTTCAATGGTAGGACAGTCGGCTCTGAACCGATCAATCGGGGTTCGAATCCCTGGGAGGCAACCACATCGCACATGTGGTTCCTGCATCGTAAATACCCTTCAGCCTCATCCAATATCGTAGATAGCGATGATTTTTCTTACCCGCAAAGCCGATTTTTCCGCAGCGCATTTCTACCGCAATCTTTCCTGGACCGACGAACAGAACATCGCTGCATTCGGCAAATGCGCCAACCCGCAGGGCCATGGTCATAACTACGTACTTGAGGTAACGGTAGCCGGCGAGGTCGACCCGGTGCCCGGCTTCGTCGTTGATCTCCAACTGTTGAAGGACATTCTGGAACGCGAAGTGGTCAGCGTGTACGACCATCGTCACCTGAACCACGAAATTCCAGAGTTCGCGAGCATAATCCCCACCACGGAGAACATTGCTGTCGCGATTTGGAACCGACTGGATGGAAAGGTTCCGAACGCCCGCCTGCATCGTGTACGCGTTTACGAGATGGACGATATCTTCGCAGACTACTACGGCGAACAAACGACTTCTGTCAGCTTGGAACAGCAAGCTGCACCGGAGTTGATCGCGTGAGCCTGCCGATTGCGCACTTTACCCGCCGTTACCGCTTTTCCGCGTCGCACCGGTTACACATACCAGGCTTTTCTGACGAAAAGAACCGCGAAACCTATGGCAGGTGCAACAATCCTTTCGGGCATGGCCACAACTACTTCGTTGAAATTACGGTAGCCGGACCGATTGATCCATCGACCGGGTTCGTCGTTTCGCTCCCGGCACTGGACGCGCTGGCCAAGCGCGAGGTACTTGACCGCTTCGACCACACCCACCTGAACTCCGACCCGGTCTTCGCCGGGAGTTTTGTGCCTTCCACTGAGAATCTCGCCATGGAGATGGAACGGCGGATCAGGGACGCGGTTTCCCTGCTCCAACCGAACAGCGAACTCCGGCTGGTAGGCATACGCATCGAAGAGACCGGAAACAACTCCTTTGCATTGCCGGCACAAGGTCAAGTGCATCTTCGCAAGCCGCACACTCTGGCATAACCTGAAATTTAAAGACCATTCATGAACGACACCACAAACGGACTTCGCACAACAACCCACGACGGCAATCAGCGCAATCTGACTTCGATCGCGTTGCAGTCAGCCAGTATCGAGGAAATCTACCGCGAACTGCTTCGCCGCGTGGGAGAAGACCCCACACGCGATGGCCTGCTGAAGACGCCGGACCGCATGCAGAAGTCGCTTGCCTACCTCACGCGCGGTTACGAGCAAAGTGCGACGGAGATCCTGCGCGGCGCGCTCTTCGACGTGGATTACGACGAAATGGTAATCGTCCGCGACATTGAGTTCTACTCACTATGCGAGCACCACATGCTTCCCTTCTTCGGCAAGGCGCATGTCGCCTACATCCCCAAAGGCAAAGTCATCGGCTTAAGCAAAGTCGCTCGCCTCGTGGATGTATTCGCCCGCCGCCTGCAGGTTCAGGAACGCCTCACCCGGCAGGTTGCCGATGCCATCGTGGAAGCGATCAATCCTCAGGGCGTCGCTGTCATTATGGAAGCGCAGCACCTTTGCATGATGATGCGGGGTGTTGAGAAGCAGCAGTCCGTTACCACCACGTCTGCCATGCTGGGGGCGTTCCGTAACAGCCCGCAGACACGCAATGAGTTCCTTTCCCTCATACGCAGGCCGCAGGCATACTAAGTCGTTGCCACAGGAATGTGGACTCCGATCCGCAAATAAGAAAGAGCAGTTATGTCTGAAGCAGGTCTTGTCTTCCATGCACCGGTAAGTGACCGGTATCGCGAAATACTCACGCCAGAAGCGCTTGACTTTCTCACCGGTCTGCAGCGCGCCTTCAACGTACGCCGTAAGGAACTGCTCGCACTGCGGGTAGAGCGTCAGGCCCGCATTGACGCTGGCGAGATGCCCGACTTTCTTCCTGAGACGAAGCCCGTCCGCGACGCCGACTGGAAGGTCGCTCCGCTGCCCCAAGACCTTCTGGATCGCCGCGTCGAGATCACCGGGCCGGTCGAGCGCAAAATGGTCATCAATGCACTGAACTCCGGCGCAAAAGTCTTCATGGCCGACTTTGAGGACTCGACCACGCCCACGTGGGCCAACGTGATCGAAGGCCAGATCAATCTGCGCGACGCGGTGCGCCGCACCATCGCCTTCGATGACCTGAATACCGGCAAGGCATACAAGCTGAATGAGCACCCTGCCGTGCTCTTCGTACGCGCTCGCGGCTGGCACCTGGAAGAACAGCATGTGTTGGTGGACGGAGAGCCGATGAGCGGTTCCATCTTCGACTTCGGTCTGTACTTCTTTCACAACGCGAAGGAGCTGCTGGCGCGCGGCTCCGGACCTTACTTCTATCTGCCCAAGATGGAGAGTCACCTTGAGGCCCGCCTGTGGAACGACATCTTTGTTCGGGCCGAAACATATCTGGGTGTACCCGCAGGGTCGATCAAGGCGACTGTTC
>CALMAP010000354.1:6978-19676 GCA_937859825.1 uncultured Terriglobus sp.
CTTTATGAACTGCGAGATCACTCCGCGGGTTTGAACTGCGGCCGCTGGGACTACATCTTCTCCTTTATCAAGAAGCTTTCTGCAGACACGCACATGCTTCTTCCGGACCGGTCGCAAGTCACGATGACCTCGCACTTCATGCGCAGCTATTCAAAGCTGTGCATCCAGACCTGCCACCGCCGAGGCGTTAGCGCGATGGGCGGCATGAGCGCGCTCATCCCTATTAAGGCCGACGCCGAAGCAAACGAAAAAGCTATCGCCGGCGTGCGCGCAGACAAGGAGCGTGAAGCCACAGACGGCCATGATGGCACATGGGTGGCGCATCCCGGGCTGGTGCCTGTGGCGATGGAGGTTTTCAATCGCATCATGCCGCAGCCAAACCAGATCGATAAGCAATTAAACGATTTCAGCGCGACTGCGGCAGACCTGTTGCAGGTTCCCACCGGCACCATCACTGAAGCCGGACTGCGGCAGAACATTGCGGTCGGCCTGGGTTATGTCGAGGCATGGCTTCGCGGCATCGGCTGTGTACCACTCTTCAACCTGATGGAAGACGCCGCAACGGCGGAGATCAGTCGTGCCCAGCTCTGGCAGTGGGTCCACCACCACGCCGTTCTGGAGGACGGCCGTGCTGTGACTGCGGAGTTGTGCGATCGCTATATCGACGAAGAGCTTGCGCGGGCGCAACAGGTTGTCACAGCCCAGCACTACCACGCCTATGAACACGCCGCTTTCCTGATGCGCGAACTTATCAAGACTCCGGCTTTTCAGGATTTCCTCACCGTTCCTGCCTATGCACGCGTACTGGCGGCGGAACAGCACACCCACGGCGGCGGCGATCTGCACCTTGTCCCCGCCTAAGCGGACGGGCGTCTCAGTGCCCGAGCCGCGCCAGGAACACGTTGGCAACGTAGATGAACAGAACTCCTGAAAGCACCGTGGGTACCAGCACTTTCCTGGAGCCCTGTTCTTTTCGCAATTCCGGTAGAAAATCACCCGTTGCCATTTCCAGAAAGAACCCTGCGGCAAGCACCAGGACAGTAACAGAGCCTCGCGCCGAAAGCGCCCACCAGAAAGTAAGCAGACCGCCAAGCACCGGCGCGAGCGCATCGGCAAATAGGAAGAGGTAATCAGCGCGGGTGGCACTCTCACCACGCGTGGTCAAAATGATCGTGTTCATACCGTCGCCAAGGTCATGTGCCGCGATGCCGAGCGCAACAGCATATCCGGCAGCGTGCGAAGCGGAAAACGCCGCGCCGATCGCCATGCCGTCGCGAAAGCTGTGGAAGATAAGCATGCTCGCGCCGAAGCGGCGGTAGGTCATGCTGTGTCCGCTTGGCAGCGGCCCGCGGCGCGTCAGCGCGCGGACACCTGTTTCCAACGCATAGAACAGAAGAAACGAGAGCAGCGTGTAACCAAGAAGGCTTGCCACGCTCATGCCTGCGCGCTGACCGAGCGTCAGGGCCTCAGGCAAAATGTCCAGAAACGCCGCGCCAAGCAACAGGCCCGCGCTGTATGCCGTCAGCAAGGCCACATACCGCCGAAACCGGAGTGCCAGCATTCCACCCAGCAGGGTGGAGAAGATAGGCACAATCAGCAGCAGCCAGGGCATCCCTACATGGTAATGCACTCACGTTAGCGACTCGGCCCCTACGACTCAGGGCAGTACGTATAGTCAGGCAGCCTGCAATGCTGGAACTCGCACCTGAGCAACCGCCGCTGCGGTAATGGAGTAGGACTTCAACCTGTCTTCTGTTGTGAAAAGGTCCGTTATTGCCAGCACCTCGTCGATACCTATCCGGTTCACCAGTGTCTGAAGCTGATCGCTAACCTGCTGCTCATCCCCGACGATGGCAAGACGGAGCCGCGCGTCCACAGCATCGCGTTCGATCGGGTTCCACAAGTCATCTATACTCTCAACAGGCGGCTTCACCTCAACTGGCTGGCCACGAATGAGATAAAGAAAACGCTGCTGGGCTGTGGTGAAGAGTTTTCGTGCTTCACTGCCAGTTGCCGCGGCAATCACGGGCAGACCCACCATCACGTACGGCTCCTGGTACTCCGCAGAGGGACGAAAATTCTGTCGATAGAGGTGGACCGCCTGCTCCAGCCCATCGGGTGCGAAGTGTGCCGCAAAGGCAAATGGAAGTCCAAGATATCCAGCCAACTGTGCACTGAAGCCGCTGGAACCAAGCAATGTGACAGGAACGTGCGTTCCCTCTCCAGGCACGGCGTGAACCAACTGCCCTGGGTGTGGATCACCAAGGTATTGGCGAAGCTCCGCGAGCAAATCCGGAAAGTCGTCCCCTGTGCTGCGCAGATCACGCCGCATCGCACGGATGGTGGAAGCATCCGAGCCGGGCGCGCGGCCAAGCCCGAGATCGATGCGCCCGGGATACAGCGAAGCAAGTGTGCCAAACTGCTCGGCCACAACCAGCGGAGCATGGTTGGGCAGCATCACGCCACCCGACCCAACTCGAATCCTGCGAGTCTGCCCCGCCACATGCCCGATCAGCACCGCCGTAGCCGAACAGGCAAGCCCCTGAATGCTGTGATGTTCCGCAAGCCAGTAACGCACGTAGCCAAGATTTTCCACATACTGCGCAGCCTGCACGGTCCTGGCGATGGCCTCGCCGGCTGCTTCCCTTGGGCGCATGCTTACAAGGTCAAGCACCGAAATCTTCAGTGAAGTGTTCACAAACATTCGATGAGCAATTCTGACAAGAAGAAGCAGGCACAATATGCGGTGGCATGAGTGAAGAACAGCGAGATCAGGTTGCCTCAGGAAACTGGGAGCGTCTCGCGCGCGAATCAAACGGTAGCGGCGCGAGCTTCCTTTTTCCACAATGGAGCCGCGCCAAGCTGGCTGAATCCCAAAGCTAAGTGTTCAGCAGGTCTGCGGCGAACAGGTCTTCAATGCTGTAGAGTTGCTCGGTTATGCCTTGTTCATAGTGGTAGCGAAGGACAGTGTCCAGCGTTTTCCGGTTCGCGGCAATGCCATAGGGCCACCAATCCCCGCCCAAGAGGGTGCGGTCTTCTTCGATGAGATGGGAGAACCACGGAAACATGATGTCCATGTTGTTGAAGATGTGGAGATGCTCATATCCTTTCATGGCAGCTTGCTTTGCCGCTTGAAAGGCGTCGTAGAGCGTCCTGGCTAGCCCGCGATTCGATTCCAGAACGTCTTTTCGTATAACGACCGTGTGCATGATCGGGAAGATTCCCGTCCGCTCATAGTACTCGCGCTCGACGGCGGGATAGTCGGGAAAGAGGCGGCCTACACGCGGTGAGTTCTCTAGAATGCACTTGGGATTGTCTGCCGAGATAAGCACGTCTATCTCACCGGCTTCCAGCATTGCGCCAAGCTCCTTACCCTCCGGGATATCGCTAACGCTCACATTCGGCGGATGGGGTTTTGCCACGAAGTCGATCGGCTTCATTGGCCAGTCCAGCCCTCCGATGATCCATTTGCATGTCTCCGGCTGAAAGCCGTGTTCCTCCATCAACATGCCCTTAGGCATAACGCCCGCGTCGTGGCTGTAGAGCGCCAGCTCACCTATGACTTTTCCGTTCAGGTCCTTCGGCCTTTCGATACCGCTAGCACGGTTGACGTAAATAGCCGAGTGGCGAAAGGCGCGGTTCGGAAATACCGGGAGCGCTACGAAGGGTGAATCCTTGCCACGGAAAGTTCGCAGGTAATACGTGAGGCCAAGCTCCGCAACCTGGAACTGCCCGCGCACGATCCCCTCAAAGATCTGCGTCACAATAGGCGCAGTGTGAAACCGTGCCCGAACGCCTGGGATGGTTACGGTGCCATCCGTCAAAGCCTTGGTACGGTCGTACTGCCAAAATGCGATGTCCAACTGTATGTCCGACATGTGGGTCCTTTCACAAGCTGTGGCCGCCTTACCGCTCTCACCGGCCTAGACTGCTGACGGCGGGATATTGAGGTTGAGGTGAAATAGGTTTGTTGGATCGTACTTGCGTTTGATCACTTGCAGTTGCCTGTACTTCTCGCTTCCGTAAACATCAGGAACCTTCACCTGCTGGTCTCCTCGCATCCAGTTATAAGAAAGCTCGCCTGTAAAAACATCGCCCATCGAGCGAACAGCCTCGTTGGTGGTGAGGGCGAGATCCTGCAATGAAGCATGGATGGTGGGCGAGACGAGCTTGAAGTAGAACGGTGCTTCCGGTGGCAGGTAAGCCATGTCCGGCTGATCTGGACGAGTCAAAGCGCCACCGAGATGCTGAAGTTCGAGCAGCACCAGGGGAGGCAAGGCGTTGTTCGCGATTGCCAGGATGGAGTCTAGAACACCGTCGTTCAGAGACTTCAGACACTCCACGTGGCTGTAAGTGGAAGACGCGTTTTCGCTCGACGCTTCATCGAGGCCAGCCATCTCCGAATAGGGGCGTTCTGCGAGCTTATCCATAGCAGGCGTTTTGAAGGCCCTAAGCTGCTCGTGGAGTTGTACAGCCGTCGCGAGATTTGCGTGACAAACGCCGATAACGCACGCTTTCGTACCATGCAGAGGAAGGAGATAGCTGGGCTTTGGCGGCAACGCCGTCAAGCGCAGATAGGTGCTTGTGTCGTCTGACAGACCTGCCGTCCAGTCGCGATAGAAGCGCAGCACCTCAGGCGCGTCTTCCATGCGGTAGTACACCAGCCCACCAAAGATCTTCTTCAAAGGTGTGAGCGCTACGGTGAGGGATGTCACGACGCCGAAGTTGCCGCCACCTCCACGAAGCGCCCAGAACAGGTCTGGGTTCTCTGTCTCGCTTGCATTCACAACAGAACCGTCCGCTAGTACAACCTGGGCAGCTCTGACGGTCGAACACGCGGCTCCAAGCTTTCGCCCCAGCCAACCGTACCCGCCGCCAAGCGTGTAACCGATCATGCCCACGCTGGAAACCTGACCGGAGGGATAGACGAAGCCGTGTGCCTCCGCTGCTTTCAGAAGATCTGCTGAAGTCACGCCGGGACCGATGGTGGCGGTACCTCCCGCCGCATCGATTACCACGCTCTTCATGCCCGCGAGGCGTAGAAGCAGCCCTTCGTTGCAGGGAGCCGCGATTCCATGACCGGTGTTTTGGATTCCAAGAGGCAGCCCCAGATCTCGGGCGGTGTGGACCGCCTCCACGATGTCCTTGACAGTCGCAGCATTCACAATCAGCGACGGACGCTGTTCCACCACATCGAGCCAGGCCTTGCGCTGCTCGTCATACTCCCTGTCGTGATCGGCCACGACCGTGCCCGACAGTTTGGTTTTCAGCGCCTCAATTGTCTGACTTGCGGGCTTCTTCGAGAACATAAACGTAAGCCACCTCGAGGCTATATCTGCTTCAAAAACCTCTTCAGGAGTTCGCAATGACGATCGATTGGTGCAAGTAGTTAGTATCCGAGAGCTGCTGCACCATAAATTCCGCGACATCGGCTCTGGTGATCTTGTGCGCTTTCTCATCCGTCCCTTCGGGAAGGACGTGAACATCTCCGGTTGCCCCATCGTCAGTCAGGATCGCCGGCCGCAAGATCGTCCAGTCCAGACCGCTGCCAGCCACCTCCGCTTCCATCGCCAACTTGTCTTTATCCGCTCCGCGAAGGAAAGTGGACACAAGCAGACGCGCGTAGAGAGGAGCATTGCCCTTGCTATCCCCAACACCGAGCATGGACGTCGCAATCAGGCGGCGAACACCGTTCGCCTGCATAGACGCGATGATGGTGGCAGCCGCGCTCGACTCCAGGTCAGTGTCCTTGTAAGGAGTTTTGCCGCCGATGGTGTCGATTACAGCCTCTTGCCCCTGCATCGCCGCGTCCACGTCAGTTCGGCTTGTCGCGTCACCCTGGGCCAGCTTTACGTTAAGAGCTTCACTCTGTTCCGAGCTGCGGACGAAAGCAGTTACCTCGTGCCCTGCAGCCGCTGCGCGCTCCACAACCGTTCGGCCCGTCTTGCCGTTTGCACCGAATACCAGAACCTTCATGCTCGTATCCTCCACGTAATTAAACTCCAGACGCTACGACGGCTTTGAGCTGTGGTAATGTTTGTTGCGTTCGCGCAAGGTGGCTATTTACAAATGCAATAATTGCCTTCTGAGGCAGAACGTGATGCGGCTGTTAGCAGACCTTGAGCTTTTCTCAGAGACAGCTCGTTTACGCAGTTTCGGCAAGGCTGCTGCGAAGCTCGGCACCACACCTTCGACTTTGACTCGCCGGGTCGCAGCCTTGGAAAAAGATCTAGGCGTCACCCTCATTCTTCGATCCACGCGTAGCTTCGCCCTTACTGCCGCCGGACAGAAGCTCTACAACCGCGCTCAGAACATCCTTGAGGAAGTGGCACTCACACGGGAGGACCTACGCGGCGAAGCCGAAAGTGCGGCAGGTCACCTGCGCATCGGGGCACCAGCCGATCTGGTATGCACGATGCTCATGGCTTTGCTGGCGAGGCACGCCCGCGAAAATGAAGGACTATCTCTTTCCATTCTGTCGACCGCGGTGCAGCCTGATCTCGCTCGTGATTCGCTTGATCTGGCTTTCGTCGTTGCTCACCAGAAACAGCTAGAGGATTCTGCCTACGTGACGCATCCGGTAGGTTCGTTTCCGCGCATGCTGTATGCGTCTCAGGGTTATCTGCAACGGAGGGGTACGCCGATAGAGCCGCAAGATCTGCAGGCACATCTTTGCATCCGCCACTGGAGTGGAGACGTGGAGACGCACTGGGACCTGTTTCACAGGCGAAGAAAGCAGTCGGTGGTGCTAGCCGGATCGACGATTTGTTCGAGTGTCCTTGCGTGCGCTCAATCCGCCCGCGAAGATCTTGGCATTGCGATGCTGCCGGCGCAGTTTGCCGTGCAACCGCTGTTTGGTGCCGGCCTCGTGAGAATCCTGCCGCAATGGACCGGAACCACAGCGCACATCCTGGCAATCACAGCAGACCGTACGAGCTCTGCAAAAACGCGAAAGCTTGTTACGGCGGTTCGCGCTGGCTTCGGCGGGCGCAGAAAGGAACTTGAGTCCGTTTGACGATCACGCAGCCGATCACCCGCTGGTAAGCTCCAAGAGCCGGAGCGATACAAGAACCTGCTTGCGGAGCTGTCTTCCAACCGTATGGCGCGATTGAGATTCAGGGCACGATAACCTTGGCGTCCGAGCTTGTGATCAACGCTCTCCTTCGCAAGCCACGTTTAGCACTTCATCGCGTATGGCAGGCTCGCCGTGTACTTCTCGAAGCTGAAGGCGGTTCCTGGGACCCGACTGGACAAATGGAGATGCAGCACAGGAGGCAGCAGGGTTGCTAACAGAGGTGGAAGGGAGAAAGGATCATCTGTGTCCTGCATGCTCTTCAAGATGTTGGCGCAGCATTCCTTACAGGATCGGAGCCTCTGAGCAGTACCTCGTTCTCACCCCGCGGCTCTCCATCACATAGCTTCGCGCCAGCAGATGTCCAGCACTGCTTGTGAAGCGGGCGGCCAACTCTTCGCCACCATGGACGCGGCGGCAATAACAATGAGGGAGCGACTGGACCCTTGCGGCTACGTCAGCTACTGGGAAAATTCTCCCACTCCGTTTGAGTCTGGCACCAAACAGACCCAAGGGGCGTTCCAAAAATGGCACTCTGTCATTCGGGGAAAGGGGTGACACTTCTACTGAGGGGATTCATCTGCCGAAATGCCTCGCATGGGAGCGCCAATCGAGCATCCAAGCCTTTTTAGTAGTTTGGTACCTGATCAACTCTCTTCGAACGTGCCACGACTTCTGGACGTCATCGCTGAATAGACATCGTAACGAGACATAACGTGGGCCCTTTCTTGACTCCACCGGACACCGCTCAAAGCAACAACACCATTCCTACCGGACAGCGTCTCATCCACGGCAAATCCGAGATGGCGGAGTTGATCCGCACTCATAACTGGGCGGCGAGCTCACTCGGTCCTATTGCGAGCTGGCCTCAAAGCCTGCGCAGCGCTGTGAACCAAATGCTGGGTTGCGGATTCCCGACGGCGATTTGGTGGAAGGGCGCCGAAGGAGTCCAGTTTTATAACGATGGATACCGGCCTTTCTTAGGAACCAAACACCCGAGGGGCCTGGGGCAGTGCCCCAAAGACTGCTGGAAAGAAGCATGGGACCTGGTGGACGAGCAGGTTTGCTCAGTCTTGGAGCATGGGGAGCCTTTGTTTTTTGAGAACCGGCTAGTGCCGATCAAGGTGAACGGGGTGGTCCAGGACGTTTACTGGCGGTACAGCTACAGCCCTGTCTTCGGAGACGCGGGAGACCCCGAGGGCGTGATGGTCACCTGTCAGGATGTAACGGACGCCTACGTTTCTGCTCAAAAACTAAGGGAAAGCACAGAAGAGCTGCATCAGGTTCTTGAAGCCAGTAACGATGCCATCGTTAGCGTGGATCGTGAGTGGCGCTTCAGCTATTTCAATCCGAGAGCGGAAGGGATGTTCAACCCCGACCACCGCTTTCTCGGAAGCAATATATGGGAGGCATTCCCAGAAGCCCGCGCTGAAAGCTCACCTTATATAAAGCACTACTGCGAGGCCATGGACCATGGCATAGCGCGCCACTTCGAGGCCTACTATCCGGAACCGCTAAACGCATGGATGCGCATCGAGTTCTCCCCCACTCCTAGAGGCATTGTTGTCTTTGTGCGCGACATCTCCGAGCTGCGGCGGACCACCGCCGCGCTTCTCCAGAATGAGAAATTGGCGGCCGTGGGAAGGCTGGCGGCCTCCATTGCTCATGAGATCAACAACCCCCTTGAGTCGGTCACCAATCTGCTCTTTCTAGCTCGCTCGATCGCTGAAGATGAGGATGTTCAGAAGTATCTCGATCTGGCTGAACGAGAGCTGCGTCGTGTCTCGGTGATTAGCAATCAGACTCTTCGCTTCTACAAACAATCCACCAATCCTACCGCCGTGTCCTGCCGGGATCTCTTCGCGGAGGTGCTGTCGATTTATCAAGGCCGCCTCGTAAACTCGCGAATCAATATCGAGGAACGTCTACGGGCATCGGCCCCATTGGAGTGCTTTGAGGGAGAGATTCGGCAGGTTCTGAGCAATCTGATCGGCAACGCTATCGATGCCATGCATCCTGCAGGCGGCCGGCTATTTGTCCGCAGTAGAGGTGCGCGGGACTGGAAGACCGGCCGAAAAGGTATTGCTCTAACCGTGGCCGACACGGGCCATGGCATGTCGCCTCAGACTCGACAAAAGGTATTCGAGGCTTTCTACACCACGAAGGGCATTGGTGGGACCGGTCTTGGACTTTGGGTCAGCAAAGAGATCGTAGATCGGCATCACGGCTGTTTGTACGTACGAAGCTCGAACAGGAAAGGCCAAAGCGGAACCGTCTTTGTGCTTTTTCTGCCGACGCAGGCTGTAGACCGTAGATAGTAAGTTGATTGCGGTGTATCCGCTCATATCAGGTCAGCGCAAGTCGGTAAGAGCATGGATGCGTTGGCAGTAGCCGATCATGGCCTCAAGTTATACCCTGTCCGCTTCGTACTCGACCACCACTCCGCCCAGGACCTCAACAGAAGCGTCCGTCAAACCACCCTCTAGCGCGAGTTGATGCAGTCAGGTATCTGTTGAAGTTGCTGTCGGATTGTCTGCGGCGATGGTCCGTCAGATTGGTCGACATCATCGCGATTCCCTCATTGCTTTCGTTCCGAGGCGGGAACAAGCTCGAGCGGCAGCTCGCCAGCACACGGCGGGTCTTGCCTCTGAATACGACAGCCGGACAGGGTTGTAAACAGGGCAGGAAGACGAGTCTTGACGAACCGGCCCGTTGGCTCCTGCGAAGCTATACCGCGCTTCCAGAGTCAGACTCGATGCTGCCTGGCACAACCTTACCCGAGTAGAGAAAGCCCTCCCCCTCGCATCTCGGGACGTCGATAGGATGAAAGGACATCATGAAAACGCCCGTGAATCGCCTCCTAGTTCCGATCCTTTTAGCCGTCGCCATCGTTGTTGTCACGGCGAATGCCTGGTTCGCATTCCGTTCGATTCATGTTCTCTTGGACAACGAACAGTGGGTGCAGCACACCTGGCAGGTGATCTACCAGGTGGAGCGAATCATGGGTTCCGCGAAGGATGCGGAGACGGGAAATCGCGGTTTTTTGATCACGGGTGACGAAACCTACCTTGAGCCGTACTCCCTCGCCCTCACCGAGCTCCCAAGAGAGCTGGATCAGTTCGGCACGCTCACCGCGGACAATCCTGCCCAAGGGGAACATCTCGCGGAGATGCGGGCCGTTTTGACCCAACGCTTGGGTTTGCTGTACGAGGGAATCGAGCAACGCCGAACGCGTTCTGCCGATACCGTCCGAATCATGACCATCAGCGGAACCGGTAAGACTGAAATGGACCATCTTCGACAAATTGCGGATGCGGGTGAGGCCGAAGAACGACGACTTCTTGCGCTCCGAACCGCCGAGACGGCTTCCGCGAGCCGGCGAGCATATCTTAGCGTCGGCATCGCCAGCCTGCTTGACCTTCTGCTCATCCTGGCTATGTTCCGCTACTTCACGCGCGAGCGCAGTCTCCGGCTGGCCACGGAAAGAGCCGCAGAGAGCTTGGCGGGGGCCCATGCTGAGACCGAGGCCAAAGCCGCAGAGGTCAGTCTGCTCAATGAAACGCTCGAATTGCGTGTGCAAAGCCGCACGGCGGAGCTCGAAACAACGAACCGGGAGTTGGAAGCTTTCAGCTATTCCGTGTCCCATGATCTTAGGTCCCCTTTACGCACCATCGATGGGTTCAGTCAGGCCCTCGAAGAGGATTATGCGGGGTCGTTTGATGCAACCGGTCTGGACTACCTTCGGCGCGTCCGCACAGGCGTGCAACGTATGGGGGAGCTGATTGACGCACTACTGCAGCTATCCCGGATTACTCGCGCCGAAATTACGCGGGAAGAGATCAACATGTCGGCGCTGGCCCAAACGGTGATCGACGACCTTAAGACTGCCGCCGGCAATCGGCTAATCCAGTTCCTGGTCGAACCGAACCTGCATGCCGTAGCCGATCGCAAACTGATCCAGGTCGCCTTGGAGAACTTGCTGGGCAATGCGGTCAAATTCAGCGGCAAGGTTCAAGAGCCTGTTGTCGAGTTCGGTTTGGATAAGGCTCAGGACGCCTTTTTCATACGAGACAACGGCGCTGGATTTGACATGTACTATGCCGATAAACTGTTTAACGCATTCCATCGGCTTCACGGCGACAAGGACTTTAAGGGGTCAGGTATCGGCCTGGCCACGGTCGCCCGTGTGATTCGTCGCCACCATGGACGAATCTGGGCTGACAGCACCGTCGAACATGGCGCTACATTCTGGTTCACGTTAGGCTAACCAATGAATACAGGCACAAAGATGATTTTGTTGGTGGAAGACGATCTCGACCATGAGTTGCTGACCACTCGCGCATTAAAGCAATCGAACATCGCCAATGAGGTGCATGTCGCGCGCGATGGGGAAGAGGCAATCAAATTCCTCTTCGGCTCCGACCGTGGAAAGCCCCAGGTGATTCTTCTTGACTTGAAGCTGCCAAAGGTCGAGGGTCTCGAGGTGCTTCGCCGGATCCGGGAAGACGAACGGACTAGAATGCTTCCGGTAGTGGTGCTGACCTCCTCGGACGAGGAACGCGATCTAATCCGCGGCTATCAGCTCGGGGTCAACAGCTACATTCGAAAACCGGTGAAGTTTGATGACTTTGCCGAAGCCACCCGCCAGCTTGGTATGTACTGGCTCGTCTTGAACGAATGCCCGCCGAAGAGTTAGTTACCAAGACACTCCGTCTTCTGCTGGTAGAAGACAATCCCGACGATGCCTCATTGCTGGAGCGTCACCTGCGGCGTGGCGGGTATTCGATCGATCTGGAGCGGGTCGAAACGGGCCCTGAAATGCTCCGGGCGCTTGAGGCTGCTGAGACTCCAGACATCGTGATCGCTGATTACAATCTACCGAGCTTCAGCGGTCCGGCGGCTCTTCAGCTTCTGAAAGCATCGGGGCTGGACATCCCCTTCGTCATGATGTCTGGAGCCATCTCCGAGGAGACTGCGGTTGATTCCATGCGCGCGGGCGCTCAGGATTACGTCACCAAGCAAAAGCTGACGAGACTGATTCCTGTCATCGAGCGCGAGGTGCGCGAAGCCGCTGCCAGGCGCAGTAAAGCCGCGGCGGAACTGGCCGCTTTGGTTGCTGAACGTGAGCTCAGGCGCAGCCGAGAGGATTTTCATATTGGAATGGAAGCCGCTGGCCTCGGTATGTGGTCTTACGATCCGCAAAGCGGTCTGGTGCTCGCAGATGATCGAATGCAGCGCATCTTTGGGTCACCCAAGCCGAGCGGGGCGGTGGAGTACTGGCTTAATCTATTGCATCCGGAAGATCGTGAACGGGCTGCCGATCACTTCGCAGGATTTCTTGCCGGAGATCACGACTACGACATCGAATATCGAATTCTGCGAGATGGAGAGGTGCGCTGGCTTGCCTCGAGAGGCAAGGCCGTCGGTGCGAAGGACAATCCAGAGCGCCTCATGGCCATCATCGAAGACATCACGGAGCGTAAGAACACGGCGGCCGCCTTGCAGCAAAATGAAAAGCTCGCGGCGGTGGGACGCCTTGCAGCTTCGATCGCCCACGAGATCAACAACCCACTGGAGTCAATCACAAACCTGCTGTACCTCATGCGGTCGAGTGAGAACCTGAACG
>CALMAP010000355.1:0-6596 GCA_937859825.1 uncultured Terriglobus sp.
GTAATAAACGCTGTAGTCACCAGCACGCGCTTGGTTTTGAGTCGCATTCCCCTTGAATTAGAAACGGGTCTCAGCCTGCGGTTGCAGGCTGATCGTTCGCGTACTCCTTGAGTTTGTTTTGCAATGTTTTTGAACTGATGCCCAGTATTTCGGCGGCCCGGGTTTTGTTGTTGCGTGTGGACGCAAGCGTTTTCAGAATCAACTGCTTCTCAGCCTCATCCACCGTCGTTCCGACGGAAACCTGCACCAGGTTGTGAGAATCCGCTGCGGGTGCGCTCGTCAGCGTAGCGGGCTGAGGTTCTCCCTTACGCGCCGCCGCAGCCGGCATAGGTTCGCCAAAATTTACGGGCAGATGTGCCACGTTTAGTCGTTCCGTTCCCGCAAGAATTACCGCGCGCTCAATCGTGTTGCGTAGTTCGCGTGCATTTCCGGGCCATGAGTATGCCTCCAGCCTGCTCATCAGCGCCGGACTGATACCCGGAACGCTGGTGCCGTGGCGGGCATTCATTTCTTCGACCATGGTATTGGCAATCAATGGAATGTCCGGGGCATGGTCACGAAGGGATGGCATCACGATGTGAAAGACGTTCAGGCGATAGTACAGATCGCCACGCAACTCCCCAGCGGCTACAGCGGCCTGCGGATCTTTGTTGGTGGCGGCAATGACGCGGACGTTGATCGTCGTCTCTTCGCGTGCGCCAAGACGGCGTAACTTGTGGTCCTCAAGTACGCGCAGCAGCTTTGCCTGAGTGGGTGCCGGCATTTCGCCAATCTCATCCAGCAGCAGCGTTCCTTCCTCCGCAAGTTCGAAGCACCCTGCACGCCTCTCCTGGGCGCCGGTAAACGCTCCTCTCTCATGGCCGAAGATCTCGCTCTCGATCAACGTCTCAGGGATAGCTGCGCAATTTACAGCAACGAAAGGTTTATGCCGCCGCCCGCTCAATTGATGCAGGGCGCGCGCCGCCAGCTCCTTCCCGGTGCCGCTTTCCCCTGTAATTAGAACGGAGACATTCGTGGAGGCGATTCGCTCGATGGTGCGAAAGATTGCCTGCATCTGCGGCGAACTGCCGACCAGTGGTCCCAGACGGTCCTGGGTCTCAGCTGCAATCGGTCGCGGCACAGGGCTGTCGGAAATCTGCTCTCCTGCACTGCGGAGAATCGACTTGAGACGCGCCGGGTCAATCGGCTTGGAGAGATAGTCGTATGCCCCCATGCGCATTGCCTGCACCGCCGATTCGACGGCACCATGCGCCGTGACCATTACGACGGCGATCGGATGTGGGAGTTCACTGATACGGTCGAGCAACTGCAGGCCATCCATGCGGGGCATCATTAGGTCGGTCACTACAATGTCCGGTGACCAGCGTTGCACCATGTCAAAGCCATTTATGCCGTCCGATGCGGTCTCGGTCCGATACCCCCAGGACGCAACAAGTTCCGCCAGCCCAGCGCGTGCATTTGCCTCGTCTTCAACAATCAGGACCTTGAACTGTGCCACAGCGCCTCACTTCCTGTGCTTCAGATGCGTAGAACGCACATCGGTTTGCGTATTCTGAAGCTGTGCTGAACTACGAAATCAGTGTCGCAGACCTTCAGAGACTCAGGAACGAAGGTTTGCCTGTAGTTTTACTTGACGTGCGTGAAGCCTGGGAGGTGCAAACGGCCGCGATTGAGGGCAGCGTCAACGTCCCAATGGGCGAAGTGCCTGCCCGCGTGCACACCGAACTTGACCCTGACGACCGCATTGTGGTGATTTGTCATCACGGCATGCGTTCGTTAAGCGTTACCGCATGGTTGCGGCGCGAAGGTTTCGATCACGTACAATCTCTGGCGGGTGGTCTCGATCAGTGGTCACGTGAAATCGATCCTTCGGTGCCTCGCTACTGACAGCTTTTGTTATGGCACTAACCGTGCACGGAACCGAAGCCGCACATAGTCGGCCCACCACGTTCCATCCACATCCTGCAGTGCCGGCGAGAGCAACCGCACCGTGCGGTCTACCAGCGATTGCTGATCTTTCTCGGAAAGTCCGTGCAGCACGGCCTTGCGAAAGGTACGGAGCCAATCGCTCATGCCGCCGGGCAAACGTGTAGGGCGGGGAAGCAGCGCGATGGTTTCCACAAGGAAGCCGTTCGCCTCAAGCAGTTCAAGATAACTCTGTACCGAAGGGAAGAAGGAGGCCGCGCGTTCTTCCGCGTCGATACCAAAGGAAGCAGCTGTTGCCTGCAGGGCGACGCGGATCGCGGCGATGTTGCCCAGACCACCCATCTCTGCGACGAATCGTCCGCCGGGACGCAGAGAGCGCCGTATTCCCTGCAGAACGGCTGTCTGGTTCCTTGTCCAGTGCAGCGCCGCGTTTGAGAAGACAGCGTCGAACTCCTGCTGGAACGGCAGCGACGTCATGTCTGCATGCACGGTGTACAGGTTCCGTGCCGCAGCCGCAGCAAGCATCGACGAGTCGTTGTCGCACCCGACCACCTCGGCGCCATTCGCACGAAGAGCTTCCGTGAGAGCACCATCGCCACAACCGAGGTCGAGAATACGTTCTCCTTGCTTTGCTTTCAGCAGCGTGACTACCTCTGTGGCGAGTTCCGCGACGAAGCGGCCGTTCGTGGCATACTGCGCTGCGTCCCAGTGCTGGCGTGCATCCTTGGTCGAATTCCCGTCCGTTGAGTGCATTTGTTCCCCGCTTTCTCTATGCTCGATTCTGAGGCGGGCTCGTTCCTGCTTCAAGCAACATAAGCAGAACTGAAGGAGCCAGAAGGATGCTGGAAGAAGCGCTTCGATTTGCAGAGACAAACAAAGAAGCCGCGCTGGATCAGCTCAAGGCATTTCTTCGCATCCCTTCCATCTCCACCCTGCCTGACAACAAGCAGGATGTGCACAGGGCCGCTGAATTTCTGCGTGACGAACTCCTGCGTGTTGGCATGGAAAACGTACAGGTGATCGAGACCTCCGGCCATCCTCTCGTCTATGCAGATTTTTTGCATGCTCCCGGCAGGCCTACCATCCTGTGCTACGGCCATTACGACGTGCAGCCTCCTGACCCACTGGAGGAATGGATTTCACCTCCTTTTGAGCCCGAGGTGCGCAACGGCAATGTCTACGCCCGCGGCGCCGTGGATGACAAAGGCCAGCTCTGGATGCATGTGAAGGCGCTGGAGGCGCTGCTGCAAACTGGTAAGCCGCTGCCGGTGAACGTGCGGCTGATTGCGGAGGGTGAGGAAGAGGTTGGTGGTGAAGCGATCGCAGCCTACCTGCGGAAGCACCCGGAAAGCCTCAGCGCAGATGTGGCACTTGTGAGCGATACCGACATGTTTGCGCCCGGTCTGCCCACCCTGTGTGTGGGACTGCGCGGCATGATCTACACGGAAATTGAGGTGCGCGGTGCGCGCACCGACCTGCACAGCGGTATCTACGGAGGCGCGGCACCGAATCCCTTTTTTGCTCTCGCGCAAATCCTCGCTCGATTGAAAGATGAAGACGGCCGCATCCTCATCCCCGGCCTGCTGGACGGCGTCGAAGCTCCCACGGAGGCGGAACTGGCTGCCTGGAAGGCACTCCCCTTCAATGAGGAGACCTACCGCGAACATGAGGTGGGTTCGACCGAACTGGTGGGGGAGCCGGGGTTTTCCGTGCTGGAGCGCGTGTGGTCGCGGCCAACCCTTGAAATTCACGGTATGCCGGGTGGCTTCATCGGCGCGGGTGCAAAGACAGTGATTCCGGCAAAGGCTGTTGCAAAAGTCTCCATGCGGCTTGTTCCTGGCATGGAGCCGCAACGCACTTTCGAGCAGCTCAGGAGCTATGTCGCGCAGATCACGCCGCGCGGTGTTACCTGTGAGGTTCGGTTGATCCACTCAGGCGAACCGGTTGTCGTAGGTACGGAGAATCCGTTTGTGCAGTCGGCCACTGAAGCGATGCGCGAGGTGTTCGGCCGCGAGACGGTCTTTGTGCGCGGTGGCGGTTCTATCCCTATCGTGGGGGAATTTCAACGATATCTGAAAATTCCCACGCTTCTGATGGGCTTTGGGCTACCCGATGACAACCTGCATGCGCCCAACGAGAAGTTCCATCTCGCGAACTTCTACCACGGCATTGAGTCGATCGTTCGCTTCGTTGTGCTCGCGGGAAAATAGTGGCAGTCAGCATTCCCAGCCCGCTGGTCACAGGCTATGTTCTGGCCGGTGGCGCAAGCTCACGCATGGGCCGGGACAAGGCATTTCTCAGCCTGGAAAATCGGACGCTCGTCCAGATCGCCTTGGCCAAGCTGAGTGAACTGTGTTCCGAAGTTGCAATTTTATGCGGCCCGGCTACAGAGGCCGGGCGAGTTCTTGCATTGCAGTGCTTTGCAAGGACTGTCGCAGACGCGGACCATCTTCGACAAGGGCCAGCCGCTGGAATTGCGGCGGCGCTCGCGGACGCGGACACACCCTGGGTGCTGGTGTTGGCAGTGGACCAGCCTTTTCTGCCCGTGATGCTGCTGGGCTCTTGGCTTGCGACAACTATTGATTCAGGGGTTCTGGCCTCGTGCATGACGCTGGGAGGGCATTTCCAGCCTGTTCCGGTTTTGTTGCGGACACGCATCCGCGCAGAGATCGAGAAATCCTTACGCAATGGCGAGCGTAAGGTGAGGGCCGTTCTGGAGACCGCACTGTCGGAGGCGAATCTGCCTGGGATCCAGAGTTTTACGGTTCAGGAAACAGCTCAATCGCTGGCCTGGTTCCGGAACCTTAACTATCCGGCCGATCTGCCCGGTGAAATTGAGGGAAGCCTTTCTGCGAACAAAATGCCTGTTGGAGCATCTGAAACGTAATGGACCAGTCCAACGAAAACAACCGGACATCTCAGGGTGGGCAGACCGACGCGCCTGTTGAGCACCCACAGGCCAATGAGCACCTGATTGCGCCCCCGGTGGTCGTGGATGAAGAGGCCCTGAACAAGCCACTCATTGAGGAAGTCTCAGACGACGTCGCGGAAGAGGTCGGCGACTTCATTGCAGAGGCAGCTGAGCAGAACGAGCAGACTGACGAAGGGAAGGCGTCTGGCAGCTACATCTCCTTCGACGATGTCTATAAGTCTTTCGGCGATTTCAAGGTCCTGCAAGGCGTGAGCTTCTGCGTCAACCATGGGGAGACACTCTGTATCCTGGGCCGCTCGGGCGTAGGAAAGTCGGTGTCTTTGCAGATGCTAATGGGTTTTCTGAAGCCGGACTCAGGTTCCATCAAGGTCGCAGGCGAAGAGATTGCCGGGTTCAGCGAAAAAGACATGCAGGCAATTCGTCGCAAAGTCACGATGGTCTTTCAGAATGGCGCGCTTTTCGATTCCGTCACCGTGGGCGAGAACGTAGCCTTTCCCCTGCGGGAGAAAGGGGAGCTTGACGACGACCAGATTCGGCAAGTTGTGAAAGGGCTGCTGGAGATGGTCGGCGTAGCCGGAATGGACGATCTGCTTCCGAGTGATCTTTCCACAGGCATGAAGCGATCCATTGCAATCGCGCGAGCCCTGGCATCGCAGCCGGAGGCGATCCTCTATGATGAGCCCACCACGATGGTGGACCCGTTGATGGGCCATCTGCTGGGTGATTTGATCGAACGCCTTAAGCGCCAACTGCACCTGACAAGTATTGTGGTGACGCATGACATGCGATTTGCCAAAAAGCTGGCAGACCGCGTGCTCTTCCTGCATGAGGGGGATGCGCGGTTCTTCGGCACCATGGAAGAGATGGAGCGCTCTGAGGATCCGGTGATCAAAGAGTTTTTGACTCTGGATGAACTTTTGCTCCCAGCGTGATTACCAAAGAATTCACCGGCAGGCGAGTAGTTTTGTCTATGCTGGGGTTCAAACAGGAAAAAATAGATCGATCACTTCCGCTTCAGGTGGCATGTAACATCGACGCTTGAATCCCAGATCTTATACGCACACGCCGTCCGGAAGGGTGACTTATGTCTACACGTGGAGTAGCTGAGAGAGTCGGCTTTACCTCCGTGCAGGGCGCGGAGCAATTTGCCGGGATGCGCACCGGAGAAGGCTTCCTGGGCCGCCCTTCCGTCACGAGCACAGTATGGGCCCTGCTTGATTTCGTCACGACACTGATTGCCGCGCTGATTGCCCTGCGATTCCGCAGCGACGTAGCGGAGAGCAGCGGCGTTCTCGGCTCTGCCGGGCTACGCGCCGATTTATGGGGCATGTTCGGTGTGTATCTAGTGTGGTTCGCGGTCTGTCTGGTCTTCTTTACCGCGTCTTACGGGCTGTACGGACCGATCCAGAACCGCAGCGGGCTGCATGAGCAGCGCATGACTATCCAGGCGACGCTGCTCGCCGGACTCATTCTCTGCGGATCCATTTATCTTTCCCGGGGTGAGGGTGTCTCGCGCATTGTCGTGATGCTCTCGGTCATGCTGACCGGTGCGATGCTTTGCGCCCGCCGCGCGTTATGGCGGTCGCTGGTGTACAGCCGCTATCGCGAAGGCGTTGACACACGGAATGTGCTCATCATCGGTGCCGGGCGCGTTGGACAGGCACTGCGGAACCATCTTGAATCACTTCGCCACCTGGGCTTTCGCTTTAAAGGATTTATCGCGCTCAGCGACGTCGAA